>JAJYHU010000241.1 GCA_021784615.1 Acidobacteriota bacterium
AACATTCCGAATTTCGCCGCGTGCCACCACTTCATGCGGCGCTCGCGGTCGGCCACCACGGAAGCAGGCTCGCCCGGCCCCTCGGCAGCTTGTTCCTGCTTGGGCGCGCCTTTTTGTCCGGAGGTGCACGCAGCACTTGCGCCAACGGCAGCCGCAGCGCTGCCCGCCCCCAAAAGCTTCAAATAGTCTCGCCTGGTCATCTGACTTTCTCTCATCGATTTACTCCTTCACAATAACGGTGAAATGCGCCGCCGTTTGGATGGAACCAATCTTGGACCCATAGCGCGCCATCGCGGGCGGCTTGACGTTCGTCGCGCCTTCTTTCAACAGGTGCCCGCCAGTCCACGTAAAGCCAGAATTCCCCTTCCGTGCGCAAGGCGACACGATATTCATTCCGCCTCAACGAAAAAAGGATTATACTCCTTTCTCTTCTGAGCTCAATCAAGTTAAAACGGGCCTTTGGGATTTCTCTCCGCGTTTCATATGTCAGTTGTTATCCCGGCAACATTTGGTATTGTAATGCGGCGGGGAGCATCCCAAGATCAATATCATTTCGTGGCTTTGGCAGACCACCGGAGCGAAACATGGCAAGCAGAGTTCGATTGATTTTACGATTCATGGCTGGTTTGGCGCTCGCGGCCGGCATGGCGGTTCCAGCTAGGGCGGCCGCATCCCCTTGTTTTGCTGGAAAACACTTTCGGGGTTGCGGGGACGTGGACTACC
Organism: Acidobacteriota bacterium; assembly: GCA_021784615.1. Lineage (GTDB taxonomy): Bacteria > Acidobacteriota > Terriglobia > UBA7540 > UBA7540 > JAMCXS01. The sequence goes on from JAJYHU010000241.1 coordinate 724, forward strand.
TGCGGCTACTTGAGACAGCGCGCCGCATGTTCGAACCCGATCCTCGCTTCCAGAACCTCTCCATGCTCTATACACCGGAGTGGAACGGCCTCGTCGAGGGACCGACATGGAACATGTGATGGATTCAGAATAGCTATGGGACCTCTTACGCGGCGCTTCCCTTCTTGCGCGAACCCTTCCTTACCTTTTTACAGAATTCGCAAAATCTGTGGTTTGATCAAATGGGCAATGGCAAGCGCCATGGATGTCCCAGCATTCCAAGGATCAATTGGGTGGCGCCGGGCGGACAGTTATGTGACGCAGCAAGGCCCGGCTGCATCGTCTACAAGCAGGGCGACGGCAGGATTGGGATTCACGATTGGGGACTAGAGTTCACTGCCGCCGGTATCGTGCTCCAGTCGGAACTGCTGCTGATCAGCCGTAACCGGAAGGCCATTGCCCACTTTCTGCCGCTGCTCGAGCGCTCGGCGAACTTTCTGGATACCCGGCGCGACCCCAAGAACAACCTGTTCCTGGCCGGACCCGCGGCAAATCTCCTGGCGCCAAGCTACGCGGGTTGGCATCGCCCTGACGGCACTTACGGGAAAGCTTATCTGGCGGGTCTTTCCATCACTTACATTGCCGCGCTCGACCGGCTGATCGAACTCGAAAAGCTTGCCGGAGCGCCCGCCAAAGTGCGCCTCTACACCCGGCGGTGCAATCTCGCAAAAAAGGGACTGCCTCTCCTCACAACTCGGGACGGCTACTTCATCAAGTCACTTGACCCGGACGGAGTCCGGCACGGGGTGTACGGCGCAGCGCAACACGGATATTTCGCAACCACGCCAAACATGGACGCTATCTGCTTTCGGGTTGTGGACCACGCCCAGGCCGAAAGGATTTACGCCAAAATCGCTTCCATTCCAGGGTTGAGACCTTATAGCTTTTTGATTGCGAACTACCCTTCCCTCGACGACATGTATACAGCGCCCAAAGGGCTCTGGAGGTTCGGCGAGTGGGTGAACGGCGGGGCGTGGTCCACCTGCGAAGCGCGGACGATCATGGCCTATTACCGTTTGGGGAAGTATGAGGACGCGCGCCGTTCGATGGAAAAGCTGCTGACCTTTGCCCGGCGCTTTCGGATGGACAATAACCTGACCGACTTCGGCAACGCGGTCTATCAGCCGAAACAGCCCATCAATCTCACCTATGATGCATTCGCCCCCCCTGCGGCATTCATTCGCGGCCTATTCGAGTATCAGTATGGCGCCAAAGGATTGACCTTGCGCCCTCACATTCCCCCCGGAATCACTGAACTTGAGCAGCTTGATCCTATCCGTTTTGGGCAAAAGAGACTATATCTCTCAACCGCCGGCCGAGGCCCGATCACGCGAGTTACAGCCAACGGACGGGCGTGGAAATTCTTTAACGAGAAATCTATCTTTCTTCCCTATGCCAAGACGCCACAGGTCGCGCGGATTGTTATTTCGCTTGGAAATGGCAAGCTCCGCGAGATCGCGCCCACCCCAAGACCCGCAGCACATGAGCAGGCTGCAAACCAGGAAACTCCTTCCTGGCTGAAAAATCTCGATGCGCAAGCCCAGCGGCTGCGCGCGTTCGATCATCAGCTCCGGACATCAGGGTTCGGTGGGAGCTATGAGGCCGCGCACGCGCAACTGGCGGTGGAAGCCGTCAAGGTTATTCATGAACGTCGCGAGATGCTCGCCGCAGGCAAGCTCGCGCCATTGCCCGCAGTTTCCCAGGCAGCTGCCGACCGGTCTTACCGGGATACCGCCGCGAAACTCATCGCAGGTCTCGCTGTGGCGCTCAAATCCGACGGGAGTTCCTCTGATCCGCTCCGGCAGCGCATCTTCCGGCTCTATTCCCAAAACCGGCCTGGAAATCAAGGATCCGTCAAGGCAGACGCGAGCCGCTGAACATTCATAGCAATCACTGCCGCACTTGCCGACTGGAGGCAGGTCATCGTGTTCAATGATATGAGGAAGGCTCTTCGGAGTCGGCGGAACCGCCCATCCACTTGTTGGAGCCTCGGTCTGCTCACGCTTCTTTACCTCAGCGCGGCACAGCCCCCGATCTCAGGATAAAGTGCTGGAGTTGAGTCCGCCGGCCCATTCATGGATGGTTAAGCTTGGCCTTTCACGCACTGCAATCCTTCACTTCAGTTTGGATTCTGAGTGCACTGGCCGCAAATCAAGAAACTTGCTGC
>JAJYHU010000294.1 GCA_021784615.1 Acidobacteriota bacterium
ACCAATTGAACCGACGCGCTGTAGCGGCGCTCTGTGAGCGCCGGTCGTTTTCGGATTCAGGCCGGCGGTCCCTTCCTGCGTCAGGGCAGGCTCCGACCGCCGCTACAGATGGCGGGTTCTGCTTAGCCCACAACACCCAGGCGGAAAACACCCCATAGAAGAGCGTTTGAACCAGGCTGGAGCGGAAAAAATGCTCGCCTTTCTCGCCCTCGAATTTCAGGCCCAGCGCTTCTTCAAGGGCCGTGCGTACTCTGCCTAATGCGGGAAGGTCTACGTGCTCAATGCGTGCTCTGGCATCCCGAGCATAGGAAGCCAGAAACCATGCAACATCTTCAGGCGCGGCCAACTGGGCAGTGTGCCGCATGACGCGCATGAGGTATTCTTCAAACCTTGGCCCGATCTTCTCCGCAAGGCTGCGCGGATGAACGGCGGCCGCCCAGAATGCTTTCTCGCTATCAGCAAGGCGGAAGGATTCGAGCTTGACGGGCTTGCCATCGGCATCCTGGCCCAGCAGAAGAAAATCTCGATAGTTCGTTACCAGCACTTGCCGGTATTTGCCCCAATAACCTGAGACCTGCTTTCCTTCGGCAATAACCCAGGCGTCGTCCTTTGTGGGCTTAACTTCAATCACGCCCCGCGCTGGCGATTGGCCGGGAAGGGGCTCTGCGTCCGAGGGCTTTTGAAACTGGTCGGGAGTGAACAATCCGCCATCTGGAAGTCCTGCGCCGCGATTCGCGATATTCATAATGCAACGCACGCACGGCTTGAGCTTCTTACCTATTTCATTCAAGAGATTTGAAAGCGCGGGATAGTAGGATGTTTCCTTGACAGCCGCCCCCGATGAGCGAATGTCGCGGAGTTCACGGAGATAAGTTTCAACCGGCGTCATGTGAGCAGCTCCCTATGCCGCTGCCTATTCTACTCAGGTACCACTCTGCATCAAACCAAAATTATCAGTAGGTTGCTGGAAATCTGCTCGCCATGGCGGGCTTTGTATGCCGTGGGGCGCAATGTCTTCGCCCGCAATATGCCTGCGGCACAAACCCGCTGTTCGTCTCCCGCTGCTTGTTCAGTGGTTCACCCCTGCCGGTTGACCCCGTCCGCTTCCGGACGATATAGTAAACTGATTTTGAGTATTTTATAGGGTGGCTGTCGGCGGCTGAAAGAACCCGGGAATGATGTCATCCTGAGCGGAGCGAAGGATCTGCTTTAGTTGCTTTCAGCAGGGAAAAGCAGATTCCTCACTACGTTCGGAATGACAGGCGAGCGCGTTCGGAATGACGCGCGAACGGGCTCGGAACGACGGGTGAACGGGATTGGAATGACAGTGCGAAGGGCTCCGCAGGGCAGGAGACGCTTTTCATCGACCTGCTGGAAACGTCGCTCCGCCTGAACATTTCTCAGGCCCGGCGCCGGCACGAGCCTCCGTGTGAGATGGGAGTTAAAGTGGAAATCCCCAAGGTTTATGCTCCGGAAACGATTGAACCGCACTGGGCGCGGGTGTGGGTGGAAAGCGGGCTTTACCGGCCCGCGGAGGATTCGGCCCGGCCCCGGTTCAGCCTGGCCATTCCGCCTCCCAACGTGACCGGGTCGCTCCACATCGGGCACATGCTGGAGCATACGGAGATTGACATCCTGATGCGCTGGCGCCGGATGCGCGGCGAAGACGTTCTGTGGCTTCCGGGCACCGACCACGCCTCCATCGCCACCCAGATGATTGTGGAGCAGGAAATCGGCCGCGAAGCGCTCCCCCAGCTTGAAGGCGAGCCCGGCGCACAGGCCTCGTGGCGGCGCGAGGGGCAGCGGCTGCGGCTTGAAATGGGCCGCGAAAAATTCCTGGAGCGCTGCTGGCAGTGGAAGGAGCAGAGCGGCGGACGGATCCGCAAGCAGATGGAGCGCCTGGGAACTTCCGTCGACTGGACGCGCGAGCGCTTCACCATGGACGCCGCGTATTCGCGCGCGGTGCTGGAAGTTTTTGTCCGGCTCTACAAGGAAGGGCTGATTTACCGCGGCACCTACATCGTCAATTGGTGCCCGCGCTGCGGCACGGCCGTCAGCGACCTGGAAGTGGTGCACGAAGAGCGCCCCGGCAAGCTTTGGCACATTCGATATCCGTTTGAAGACGGCAATGGCTTTATCACCGTTGCGACGACGCGGCCTGAAACCATGCTGGGCGATACGGCCGTGGCCGTGAACCCCGGCGATGAGCGCTATCGCTCGGCCATCGGGCGCAACCTGCGGCTGCCGCTGCTCGGCCGCGTGATACCCATTGTCGCGGACGATTTTGTCGATCCGGCGTTCGGAACCGGAGCGGTGAAGGTGACCCCGGCGCATGACCCGAACGACTTCGCGATTGCCGTCCGCCACAACCTTCCGCGCCTGAAGATCCTGAATGAACAAGCGAAGCTGACGGAAGAGGCAGGGCCTTACCAGGGACTCGACCGCTATGAGGGACGCAAGCGCGTCCTGGCAGACCTGCGCAAGCTCGAACTGATCGAGAAGGAAGAAGACTACGCCCTGAGCGCCGGGATGTGCAGCCGCTGCAAGACCGTGGTTGAGCCCATCCTGTCCCAGCAGTGGTTCATGAAGATGCAGCCGCTCGCCGAACCCGCCATCCGCGCGGTGGAAGAAGGCCGCATCAAAGTCATTCCGGAGAACTACCGCAAGGTTTATCTGGACTGGATGTACAACCTTCACGACTGGTGCATCTCCCGCCAGCTTTGGTGGGGACACCGCATCCCCGTGTGGACCTGCGAGAAATGCGACGAAGTCGCCATCTCAACCGATCCTCCCGCGGCTTGCGAGAAGTGCGGCAGCGCAGCCTTGAAGCCCGATACCGACGTGCTTGACACCTGGTTCAGCTCGGCCCTGTGGCCCTTTGCGACGCTCGGCTGGCCGGACGATTCAAAG
>JAJYHU010000389.1 GCA_021784615.1 Acidobacteriota bacterium
CTGCAACAAACGATTTGCCCGATTGGGGATTCCCCAGACCGAGGAGGCCCGGCGCGCCTATCGGGAGTTGATTGTGACCACGCCCGGTCTCGGCGAGTGCATTAGCGGCGCGATCCTCTACGACGAGACGATCCACCAGCAGAAAAAAGATGGAACTCCCTTCGTTAAAGCCATCACCGGTGCGGGAATCATTCCGGGCATCAAGGTGGATCTCGGTGCGAAGGACATGGCCGGTTTTCCCGACGAGAAGGTCACGGAGGGTTTGGATGGATTGCGCGAGCGCCTGGCGGAATACTCACAAATGGGCGCCCGTTTCGCCAAGTGGCGCGCTGTTTTCGCCGTGGGCGATGGCATTCCCAGCCAGGCTTCGATCGAGGCCAACGCGCAGGCGTTGGCTCGCTATGCCGCGCTGTGCCAGGAAGCGGAGATGGTTCCCGTCGTCGAGCCGGAAGTGCTTATGGACGGCGGGCATACCCTGGAGCGGTGCAGCGAGGTAACAGAGCAAGTCCTGCGCACGGTTTTCAACCAGCTTTACACACAACGGGTGTTGCTGGAGGGCATGATCCTGAAGCCCAACATGGTGCTACCGGGTTTGACCTGCCCCAGGCAAGAAGCGGTGGCCGAGGTGGCCGACGCCACGGTGAGGTGTCTCTTGCGGGCCGTCCCCGCTGCCGTTCCGGGGATCGCGTTCCTGTCGGGCGGCCAATCCGCCGAACTGGCCTCGGCGCGTTTGAATGCCATGAATGTCAGGTTTAAGTCGCGACTCCCTTGGGCGTTGGCGTTCTCGTTTGCCCGGGCCATTCAGCAACCGGCTTTGGAGATTTGGCGGGGTGCGGAGGCCCACGTGTTGGCGGCACAGCAGGCTCTGTATCATCGGGCCATGTGCAACCGGGCTGCGCGCCGCGGCTTATACAATGCCGCGATGGAAACGGCATGAGCAGAAACAAAGCAGCTCTGAGAGCATCCGGGGGCGCTGATATCGGGAAGGTACGGAACCCATGAGGGCGAACAAACGCACTCACCAGCAACACGGAGGGTCGGATGGCGGCGGTGTCCATCAAGGCCATAGTCCTTACTGGAAACGCGCGCATCGTCATTGGGGCTTCTGGGTCGCCTTGTTCTTGATGCTCGCGGCCATGATTGTCTATGTGATGAGCAATGACTTGACAAGGCGGCCTCGCAGCCAGCCACAGCAGCCGTTGCCCGGCGCCGTCGGGAAATAATCGAGCCCTATGAACTTTTGCAACCAGGGAATTACTGCATATGAAGCGCGAGCTTTAAAGCTACGACGCAGGCCCAATCACTGGTGACGAGGGCCTGCTGACGAGGAGTGAAAGTAAAGCGACATACCATGAGTGACCCACTGTTGTACCCACTGCGGTTCGAACCCATCTATCAGTATCGACTCTGGGGCGGGCGGCGTTTGGCCAACCTGCTTTCCGTGCCGCTGCCCGGCGACGGTCCTATCGGCGAAGCGTGGATCCTCAGCGACCGCGATGACCATCAGAGCCCTGTTTCCAACGGACCGCTAAAAGGGCGGAACATCGGTCAAGTGCTGGAGCAGTTTCCGGAGCAAACACTGGGAAAGCTGGCCTCGCGTTTCCACCGATTCCCGCTGCTGCTGAAGTTCCTCGACGCACGTGAAATGCTCTCCGTCCAGGTGCATCCCACGGTGGCGAATGCGGACCTGCTACCTGCGGGCGAGACCGCGAAAACCGAAGCCTGGGTCGTGTTGGAGGCGGGGCCGAAGAGCCGTATCTATGCGGGCTTGAAGCCTGGTACGACAGCGGACGGTCTGCGGCGGGCGCTCACGAACGGCGGGGTGGCGGACGACCTCGCATGCTTCACTCCGAAGCCGGGCGACGGCGTCTTCATACCGGCTGGGACGGTTCATGCTTTGGGTGGCGGCATGGTCGTGTTCGAGATTCAGCAGAATAGCGACGTGACGTTTCGCCTGTACGACTGGGACCATGTTGACGTCGAGACTGGTAAGCCGCGCGCACTTCAAGTCGAACAAGCGCTTGACTGCATCAACTTTGCCGAGGATGCAGCCGGCCTGGTGGCGCCTGTGGTTGAGGCGAAATCGCCGGAGGAGCGCGAACGACTCTTTGATTGTGAACATTTCCGGTTGTGGCGGCTGCGCGGACAATCGCCTTTTACCGTCGGTGCCGCGGGTATGCCCCGCGTGCTGATATGCATCGAGGGCTCTGGGCAGGTCGAGCACGGCGGCGCCACTTATGAAGTCGGGAGAGGCGATGTATGGCTCTTGCCGGCGGTGGTCGGAGCGTGTGCTTTTCGGCCGCGCAATGCAGTGAGCTTGTTGGAAATTGCGCTACCGGAATAGCTTTTGATCGGACAACAACGGGATGCTTGGATAAGGGGGGAAGTTTTAATTGAGATCGCAAGAATTCGGAGGTGCAAGGTTCGTGAAAAAACTGATTGTTTATGATCTGGACGGCACACTTGCCGAAAGCAAATCGTCTCTTGATCCCGAAATGTCGGCACTGCTGCATGACCTTCTCGGGATCGTCAAAGTGGCCGTGATTTCCGGAGGTGATTGGCCGCAGTTTGAAAAACAACTGCTCTCCAATCTTCCCCATGACGAACGGCTGGTGAGCCTGTCCCTCCTTCCTACATGTGGAACAAAATTCTTCCAATACACGGGGGATTGGAAAAAGATCTATTCAGAAGATTTCACCGCGGATGAAAAAAAGAAAATCGTCGGGTCTCTAAAGAAGGCGGTCGGAGTAGCGGGCTTCAAGGTCGAAAAGGTCTGGGGAGAGGTCATTGAAGACCGGGGAAGCCAGATAACATTTTCCGCATTGGGGCAGCAGGCCCCCTTGGAAGAAAAGGACAAATGGGACGCCGATTTCAC
>JAJYHU010000017.1 GCA_021784615.1 Acidobacteriota bacterium
GCCGGAGCCATTGTCCATGATCCAGAAGGCGCGCCGGTCAAGCTTTCCGGGCATCTGGGCCTCCATTCTTTTTTGAGGAGCGTTTGCAGGCTCAGCAGATTCTTATCAAGGAACGCGGCCCGTCCGGTAACGCGGATCTTCAGACCCGCGGTTCTCTCCTGCGCTTTTTCTGAGCAAGCAACGCGGAGCGGTATGCGCGGCGCATGACTCTGTGTTTTTGCTCGAGTCAGGAACGGATCATGATCAAGAGCATCTTGAATTTTCTCAAGGCCCTGACCGCATGCGGCTCATTCGCAGGCAAAATCACAGCCTCCTGCGCCGCAAGCGATGGACTTTTCCGGATATGACGATTTCCGCTTCGCCGTCGAGCGCGCAAACCAGCGCGTCGTAAGGGGCCGTGTGTTCGCTCAGGCTTTGGCCTTCGTCGAAAGCGAACAGCGTCACGGTGCCGGCCTGCTTTGCAATCACGCTTCGGCTGACCACCGCGCCCTCCTGGTAATCGACCAGCTCCGCCAGCACTCCAGGCGCAGCCACAAGTTTTTCAAGACGCCGTGTGTTTTTGTTTTCTTCCATGGCAACCCTGTATACACCCTTAAGCCGCTCCAGGCAAGGATGCGCGATTTCTAACACGTTTAGCGAGCGCCTTTGCCCAGCCTTCTCCAACCAAAACTTCCGAAACGGCTGGCGTGTGATCAGGAGTTTCGGAAACTGCGGGGAGCAAGATTAGCTTTGGCTGATTTCCGAGCCTTGACGAGTTCAGTTAGGCGTCGAACCTGATTCTTTCCTATTTTTGCGTTCAGAAAAAGCTTGCCTTTTGCGATTAACTTGTAGCATGATTACTGCAATATGAGCGAGGAACCGCGTGGCCCTCAGGCTTCACGCCTTCGGCAGCGGAAGTTTCAATTGCTGCGACGCTTTCCGATTCCCGCCGATCTTCTGCCTGGCGCCCTCACGCGCAGTTACACCCGTTGCGGCAATCCCCGCTGCCACTGTGCGCAGAGCCGAGGCCATGAGGCCTGGTCGCTCACGTTCATGGTCAAAGGCCGGCGGCGCGTGGAGCGCATTCCAAGGGATTGGGTCGAGGAGGTGCGGCGGCGGGTGGAGGGGGGACGAGAGTTTCAGGATGCAGTGCGCGAAGTCTTGGCGTCCAACGCGCAACTGCTGGTGCTGGCCCGCCAGCAACGGAAGAAGAAAAGGAAGCGCCGGTGAAGGGTCCTTCGCCGCGCGGCCTGTGGAACTACGCTGCCCGGCGTTTGCGCCTGGGCGGTTACTTCCGCGCTCCGGGCGACGGACGCGCGATCCCGCAGATTCCGGCGCAGGCCCTGCTCTGGTCCATCCTGATCGGCTGCATCTTGCGGCAGAGCGCCTTTCGGGCCATCGAAGCCTGGGTGAACTCCAGGGCGCGGCGCGCCCTGCGGGTCAGCCGGGTCTTTGGCGACGATGCCTTGCGCTATTTCACCGAGCACCTCCGTCCCGAGCCTACGCGGACAGCCTTGGCTTCGGTGCTTCATTGCGCCAAGCGCAACAAGGCCTTTGAGGATTGGCATTTTGTGGGTTTGGCGCTGGACGGCACGACGGGCGGAGGCCGGCGGAAGGCGCGGCCGGACTGCGGGCTGTGCCGCCCTCACCGCAACGCCGCGCGCGAGATCATCGGTTATCGCCATAACTTGGTCTTGGCGGCGGTGGTGGGCGGGGAGTTGACACTGCCCGTGGACGTCGAACCCTACGGGCCCGCCGACAGTGAATACGCCGCCGGACAGCGCCTGCTGCGCCGTGTGAGGAGGAATCTCGGAGCGCGCTTCATTGATTATGTGGTGGTGGACGGCGAATTCGCCACCGCGCCGTTCCTGCACGCGGCAGGGGAAGCGGGCTGGCCGGTGGTGGCCCGCCTGAAGGATAATCTGCCGGAATTATTCCAGGCGGCGCAGCGGCGGTTCCGCTCCCAGCCGCCTCAGCTTTGCTTCCGCGATGGCTCGGATCGCGTCGAGCTCTGGGATGCCGAAGACTTCGATCCCTGGGATAGCCTGCGCTGGGAGACGGTGCGCGTCCTGCGTTACCGCCAGCAGAAGCCGGAGGGCGAAATCGTCGAAGCCTACTGGCTCACCAATCTTTCCTCCCCACAGACCAGCCGCCGGTGCCTGTATGCCATGGCCAAGAGCCGCTGGCAGATCGAAAACCAGGGCTTCAATGATGCCAAGAACCGCTATGGGTTGGAGCACCTCTGCGACCACCACCCTCAAAGCCGGCTCCTCGTCTGGCTGCTGACTTGCTTGGCCTTGACGCTGGAGAGGCTCTACCGCCTGCGCTATCTGCATCGCGGCGCGCATCCAGCGCTCAACGCCATCACTCTGCTGCGCCTTTTCATTCTCACGCTGTCGGCGCCCGCCTTTGCCGATTCCAGTTGAGCCCGAGTTTGGGCCTTCCCCCAGCCCGCCCCGATGAACTCCTCCCCGTCCCACGCCAGCGGCGCACCCGTGTCGCCGCACGCTGAAATTCGCGCCTCGAAATTAGACCTCACTCCTCGCTCTCCTCCGCACCCACACCAGACATGCCTCCGCAGCGGGTTCGTGCAGCCTCTCCCATCAAAACTTCCGAAATGGCTGGCGTGTGAGGTGCGCCCTTGCGTCAGGAGTTCATCTTTAGTAGATTATGCGACGCAGACAAGAACGGAAGCCAATACTGAGGGACAAGACATGCATCGTGCGGAAACAAAGTATGGAATCAAGGCGTTGATCTTTCTGCTGCTCGCGTCTGCGACGGCGCTCGGGGCCCACAAACAGCCCATCGATTGGGTGAATGCGCTGGTGGGCACGGCGCCGCTGGACCAGCAGGTGCTGATCGGCAACGCGCCTCCGCCGGGCGAAGAGCTGTACACCGGCAAAACCTCGCCGGGAGCGGTGCTGCCCCACGGCGACACGAACTTCGCCCCGGTCAACAGCAACCTGTTTTTCCGCACATGGGTGGGCCAGTATGACTACCTGCACCGGGTGATGTACGGCTTTCGGAGCGGCATGCCGGGCATGACCGTGATGCCGATTGTGGGTCCCTGGACGGCGCCGCCGGCCCGCAAGGGGTCCGTTTACGACAAGGCGACGGAAAAGGCCACGCCCGGTTATTACAGCGTCTACCTCGGCGACTTCCACGTGAAAGCGGAAATGACCGTGACCGATTGGATGGGGATGTACCGCTTCACGTTTCCCGCAAGCGCGCAGTCGCACATCCTGATGGACCTGGGTTCGCGGGGCGGCAGCGTCGAGATCACGGGCGACCATACGGTGAAAGGTTGCGGCGTGCGATCCATTCCCGGAGGGGTCCCCGGCACTCAGGGAGACGGCGCGGCGCCGGAATGTTTTATCGCGGTGTTCTCACAGAATTTCAAGAGCTTTGGAACTTTCAAGTTGATGCCGGAGCGGCCGCATGACCTTATGGGACAGAGGAAGGTCACGCCCGATGGCAAGACCGTGTCTGGAACCTACGCAGGCGTGTATCTCAACTTTGACACGACCGAAGGCGAGCAGGTGCTGGTCAAAGTCGCCGCGGCCGAAAGCTACGCCAACGCCCGGAAGCGCCTGGAGACAGACAGCCCCGGATGGGACTTCGACGGCATCCACCAGCGGGCGAGGGCTGTCTGGTCCAAATTGCTGGACACCATCGAGATCAAGGGCGGAACTCCGCAAGAGCGCATGATGTTCTACTCCTGCTTTTTCCACTCGTTCGCAAGCCCGCGCCTGGTGGCCCGCGCCGGCCAGCCATTCCGCGATCTGGATGGCAAGATGAAGACGGCGGATTATGACCGCTACGGTCCCGTGCCCTTCTGGGATACGGGGCGCGACCAAATCGTGCTGCTCGCGCTTGTCGAGCCGAAGGTGATGGAGAACATCCTGCAATCGACGCTGGATGAGGCCCGCGAAACGGGCTTTATGCAAACCTCGTTCCACGGCGACCACGCCGTGTGGATGTATCTGGGCGACTGGCTGCGAGGCATCCCTTTCAATTACGCGGCGGCTTACAAATATCTTTACAAGAATGCAACCGTCACCAAGGACGGCGCGCGCCCGTATCTGGAGGAATACCTGAAAAAAGGATACATCTCTGACATTGTTCCGGACTTTAATCCCAGCCCTCCATACGGAGACGGCAAGGCGGGCGCGGCCACCACTCTCGAATACGCCTGGGACGACGCTGCAATGGCCGTATACGCAAAGAAACTCGGCAAGATGGACGACTACAAGATGTTCCACAAGCGCGCTTTCAACTACCGGAACGTTTTTGATCCCGCGGACGGGTTCATGCGCGGCCGGACCAGCGACGGCAAGTGGATTTCACCCTTCGATCCCGGAGAGCCTTACTACAATTTCATGATGAAGGAAGCTTCCGGCTGGTCCACGCTGTGGCTGGTGCCCGAGGACGTGCAGGGTTTAATCAATCTGCTGGGCGGGCGCGACAAATTCAACGCCAAGCTCGACCAGTTTTTCAGCACGCCCTACACGGCCAAAGGCATCTGCCGCGACTGCACAGGCATGATCGGGGAATACGTGCAGGGGAACCAGCCCGACCAGCAGAGCGCGTATTTCTACGATTGGAGCGGGCAGCCGTGGAAGACGCAGAAGGTCGTGCGGGAAATTCTGACCAAATTGTATGGCAGCGACAAGTACGGGCTGGGTTTTCCGGGAATGGATGACCAGGGGTCCACCTCCTCCTGGTACGTGCTGAGCGCCATGGGATTTTTTCCCGTCGATCCCTCAACCGCCAATTACGAAATCGGCAGCCCGCTGTTTAACAAGGCGACGCTGCACCTAGCGAATGGCAAGGACCTGGCGATTGTGGCCAAGCACAATTCCGACAAGAATATTTATATTCAGTCGGCCACGCTGAACGGGAAACCGCTCAACCGGCCGTGGTTCACGCATGCGGAAATCGCGAACGGCGCAAAGCTGGTGTTCGAGATGGGCCCCGAGCCGAATAAGAGTTGGGGCGTCGCTCCCAGCGCCGCGCCGCCGTCGATGTCCAAGCCGAGCGAGTGAGTGGCGGCTTGCTCGGGCGTTGCAAACCGTAGCGGCGATCTCTGATCGCCGGCCTTGCGCTTTCCGCGACTGCACACTTCGCCCGCACCGCGATATGTGCGCCAGCCAGCGGGCGATTCGTGAATCGTCCTGCCTTCTAAAAGCCTTTGACACGGGACTTCTTTTCATGTTATATTTCCTTTGAATTTAGGTTTACCTGGATCTCATCCAGAGTGGCCGAGGGACGGGCCCGATGACGCCACAGCAACCGCCCGCAAGAAATTAGACGGGGACAGGTGCTAACTCCCACCCGCAATTGGGGGAGATGAGACGGAGGACGCAAGAGGTTTTTTGAGCCTCCCCGATGAGATCGGGGGGGCTTTTCAGTTTTTGGGGCCTCCTCGAAAATTTCCATCGATTCTCTCCTGTTCTGGGTGTGAAAGCGTGGAGGAACAGTGAGCTACACAACGCATTTGAAGTGCCGGCAATGCGGCCGGACTTACGAAATTGAGCCGATTGCAGGGTGCGAAGATTGTTGGGCGCCTCTCGAAGTCATCTACGATTATGAGCGAATCCGCTCCGAGGTTCCCCGCCAGAGTTTGGAATCCCGCCCGCAAACCATGTGGAGGTATCGCGAGTTACTGCCCTTGAAGGATGATCCCTGGGTGGGGCGATTGACGGGCTTTACGCCGCTGGTTCCTGCTCCGCGCCTTGCCAAGGCGCTCGGAGCGCGGGAAGTTTACCTGAAGAATGATGCGGTGAATTATCCCACGCTTTCCTTTAAGGACCGGGTGGTTGCCGTCGCTTTGAGCAAAGCGCGCGAGTTTGGTTTTGACACGGTCGGATGCTCGTCCACCGGGAACCTGGCCAACTCGGTTGCGGCCCAGGCTGCTGCCGGCGGCTTCAAGGCGTTCATCTTTGTTCCGGCCGATCTGGAACCTGAGAAGTTGCTGAACACACGCATTTATGGCGCGACGCTGGTCAAGATCAAGGGCAATTACGATCAGGTGAACCGGCTTTGTTCGGAAATCTCTCAGAAATATTCCTGGGGGATGGTGAACGTCAACCTTCGATCGTTCTATTCAGAAGGTTCCAAGACTTTCGGTTACGAGATTGCCGAACAGCTTGGATGGCGGTTGCCGCAGAATATCGTGGTCCCGATGGCCGGTGGATCGCTGATTACCAAGGTCCACAAGGCCTTCACGGAACTGCAGAAGCTGGGCTGGATTGATCCCGCCGCCCCAAAGTTTTTCGGAGCCCAGGCGACGGGATGCTCACCCATCACGACGGCTGCCAAGAGCGGGAATTACGAAATTATTCCTCAGAAGCCGAACACCCTTGTGAAATCGCTGGCGATCGGAAACCCGGCGGACGGGTTTTACGCCGCCAAGGTGATTCTTGAATCCGGCGGGGCGGGCGAAGACGTTTCTGACCGGGAAGTGGTGGAAGGCATTCGGCTGCTGGCTGAAACAGAGGGCTTGTTTGCGGAAACGGCCGGCGGCGTTACCGTCGCCACAACCCGCAAGCTGATCCGGCAGGGCCAGTTGAATCCCAACGAATCGATGGTTCTGGCCATTACCGGGAACGGCTTGAAAACCGTGGGCGCGGTGAGCGGCGAGTTCAGCGAGGCTGATGTCATTCGGCCGCGGCTTGTCGAATTTGAGGAGCAATACTTGAATATTCCTGCGGCTGCCAGCGCATAGCCCAGCGCCGCGCGAACGGGCCCGGCCAACCAGGACGCGGGTCTTGTGACACGACTTCTACCAAATCAAAGGGAGACTCATTTGCCAATCACCATCCGTATTCCACCGCCGTTGCGGAAATACACGAACGGGGCCGAGACTGTTGAGGCCACGGCTCAAAACCTCAGCGAACTTTTCGAGGGACTTGACCAGAAATTCCCGGGCATCAAAAAAGTTCTTTGCGCTGACGACGGAACTCCGCAGCGCTTTCTGAACATCTACGTCAATGATGAGGACATCCGCTTCCTGGGCGGCGTCGAGTACCGCTTCCAGGAAGGTGACGAGGTCCTCCTGATTCCCGCCATCGCCGGTGGATCTCCTGAGGGAGCAGGCAAAAGTCCCTTGGACGGGAACCGGTTATAGCCATGCCCGAACGTGTTTCGGTGCGGGTTCCCGCAACCAGCGCCAACCTGGGATGCGCCTTTGACTGCGCGGCGCTGGCGCTGAGCCTTTATCTTGACCTTCGTGTGACGCCGCGGGCCGATCCTGACATCAAGGTCACTTATCGCGGAGTCAATCCGGACCGGATTCCAGCCGACGAAAGCAACCTGATCGCCTCGAGCATCCAGAAGCTTCTGCGGCGCTGGGGAAGAGAGCGAGGTTTCGACCTGGAGATTGATAATCGAATTCCCGTCGGCGTGGGCCTTGGTTCAAGCGCCGCGGCCATTGTGGGTTCAGTGGCGGCTTGCCACTGGCTTGCAGACCGGCCGCTCTACGACGATGAACTGGTTTCTCTGGCGACGGAACTGGAAGGCCATCCCGATAATGTTGCGGCGGCGTGGCACGGGGGATTCACGGTGGCCATTCAGGAGGGCGAGCACGTTCATGCCTACAGCTCGCCGGTTCCGGATCTGCTGCATCTGGTCCTGGTGATTCCGGCCTACGCCGTGGCCACGGAAAAGGCGAGGTCTGTGCTGCCCGCTCAATATTCCCGCGCGGACGTCGTCCACAACCTGCAAAGAGCCGCAGCCCTTTCCGCGCAATTATTCTCCGGCAAAGTGGATTTGCATCCGGGCTTTTTTGACGACCGCCTGCACCAGCCCTACCGGGGGCCTCTGATGCCGGGACTGAGCGAGGTTCTGGCCCTGAAGCATCCGAACCTGCTGGGAGTTTGCTTGAGCGGCGCGGGGCCTTCCATCCTGGCGTTTGCGCGTTCCGCGCCTGCCGATGTCGGCGAGGAGATTTGCCGCATTCTTCGCGAAAACGGCGTGGAGTCTCATTTCTCGGTGCTCGCTCCGGACAACCGGGGAGCCAAGGGCTGGAGCGTTCCGGCCTGAACATTTGCCGGATGGCGGCTACTCATCGAAGCCTGGAAAAGCGCGATCAGTAAATCTGGTGAAAGCCCAGGTGCATGTGAAGGCGCATTCCGAAGACAACAGCAGGGCCTCGCACCTGGTTGTAGCCGGGGTTCCGGATGAATTGAACGTCGGGTGCGATGGAAAGGCCGATGGGTAGTTTGAGGTTGTAATAGGTCTCTAGTATCTGCTCCCTTCCGTACGTCAGCCCCCCATCACCGAGGATAAACCCCAAGCCGCCGGCGGCGAGATATGCTTGGTGTTCGCAGGAAATGCCGTTTGACGCAATGGCCGCTCCGATGTGGTCTCCTGGCCTGGCCCAGAGGGTACCAGGAACCTCCACGCCCCCTTCAAAGGTGTTGTTGACTTCAGTGTAAGAGTAGCTTTCGAATTTTCCATTGTTCCAGCCGGCGCGAGCGAACAGGCCGAATCCGTGTGGCAATCCCTGCTGCCAGTTCAGGCCAAACCCGAACTCGTGCGCGCCAGCTTGACGAACGGCGGAGACTTCAGGGATGGGCGTCAGGCCGGCGCGCCAGGCGGCGAGGGCATTGGCAAAGCTTCCCATGCGAGCCTGATCAACAAAACTGAGCAATCGCAACTTGCCGGAAGTGGATGGGCTGTAGTTCCAGTCGACCTCCGCATTTTCCGCGCGGGTCCGGCCGATATGCAGGCTCAGGTAGCGCCCGTTGGGATTGTGCGTCATCAGGACCTGGGCAAAGCGAACGCTCCACTCTCGGTCGTCGAGTTCGAGATAGGCGCCGTAGGTATAGCCAGGCGTATTGGCGGCGTAGTCCCAGGCCCCGTTATTATCGACAGTCCAGTTGAGAAATTGGGAATGGTCATCATTGGCATAGGCGTTGTGGTCGAAGAAGTCAGCAAGGCTGAACTTGCCGAAATAGACTTCAAACCGGCGCGAAGGAAGAGAGGGATCAAGTTCGAGATTGGAGGGAGTGTTCGCGACCAGGTCTCCGCCGAGAGGCACGATATAGTGCAGCAAGAAGCGGGACATGTAAGTGTGTGCTGCGGCCACTCCCGGCGAAGGCGCGCGCTGAGCGTCGAGGTCGGTAAACCCGGCAAGGCCGAGGACGCTGCTCAAGCCCTGGCCGCGGACGTCCTCGATATCGAACAGCACCTCAAAGTGGCGGGTTACGCGAGCCCCTGTATAAAGGTCTTCGATGCTCGTGAGGGCATCTTCAGGATTATTGCGAAAACTGTTGGGTCCGGAATACAGGGCGTGAAAAGCCCCGTGGCCCTGCGCGACAAGGTTTACTTGGCCCCCGAGCCAGAAACGGCCGGAAAGGCCGGAAACCACCTGAGGATTTTGCGCGCGGGCCTGCCCTTCCGAGTTGGCCAGTGAACCTGGGTTCTCATTGACATCCCATCGCGAGGGGCGTTCAGCCGGTTTTGGGGCGGCAGGATAGCACGCGGACATTTGACGTTGCGGCCGTTGCGAGGTGGAATCATCCGGCTTCGTTTTGCAGGGAACGGCTTGCGCCTTGCGGTAGGGGTTGCGCGATATGGAGGCGGTCTTTATGAGAGGACGGGCTTCCCCTGTGGCTGGCACAGCAAGCATTGCCATCGCAAGCACTGATAAAACCATCGTGGATCGCACTCTACGTATACCTCTGCAAGCGTCGCGATGAGTTAGCTCTGTGTCAACTTTCCGGAGAAACTCATTCGGTCAGGCTAAAGATGCCCTGTCTTGGAAAGCGCGTGAAATCAGAAAGATCGTCCTTGGGGGTAGGCCTATCGCCAAGTATCGACGAAATTAATGAAATGCGACCCTTTATTCATACTCCCGTCGCTCGCAGCCAGCGTTCGGTCCATGCAAGATCAACTCCTGGAAGGACACACCGTAACGGATGCGCGGATCGCCCAAGCTTTAATGCTACACGCCCTCCTTATTTTTGCATAGCTGCTCCACTCGAGCGATCAGAAACTCGTTCATCAATGGATACGCATGGTGGGTTCGAAGGGATGCCGGTCTGAACTCCCGGCCTCGCCGGCACGCCAACCACGCAACACTTGTGATAGGATGTCGTGTTAGCTCGAAGCGGCTACCAGTGCGCTTCCGTTGTGGGGGCCAAGTCCTCACGGCCCGGTTTTCCCTTAAGAAAAGCTCGCGGTGGGAACACGGCACCTACAGTCGCAGCGACCGAGGGAGGATGTTGCAGGCGGGGGAAGCGTCTGGTAAATTGAGGTCATGACCAAGCTGCTTGAAGAGGCGCTCGAAAAGGTTTCCAGCCTGATGGAGGAGCAAGACAGGATTGCCTCCGAGATTCTGGCCGAGATCGAAGACGAGGCTGCCTGGGCGAAACGCTTTGCCACCCGCCGCGACAAGCTGCCCCGTCTTGCCGACGAAGCTCTTGCCGAGCATCGCCAAGGAAAGAGTCGCCCGCTGGACGATCTCCTTTGATCGGGTCCCGCACTACCCGACGGTTCCGGGACGCCTACGCACATTTGCCCGAGGAAGCGCGGCGGGAGGCTCGACAGGCCTACCGGCTGTTCCGGGAAAATCCCCGCCACCCAAGTCTTCGATTCAAGAAAGTTGATGAATCGAGCAGCATCTATTCGGTTCG
The DNA here is from genome assembly GCA_021784615.1 of Acidobacteriota bacterium. Classification (GTDB taxonomy): domain Bacteria; phylum Acidobacteriota; class Terriglobia; order UBA7540; family UBA7540; genus JAMCXS01. The sequence goes on from JAJYHU010000017.1 coordinate 10,620, forward strand.
AGCAGGCCTTGGCTACCGCGCCTTGGGCGTGATGGAGGGCTCGACCGTCGTGTGGTTTTAGATTGGATCGCATGCCGAATACGACCGGCTGGTCTGAGGGAATACCTCTTTCTAACTGAGGGCGAGGAAAGCCCGTGACAGATAAGGCGCTGTCGTGGCTATCCGCTCGCGTAATCTGTCATGGCCAGGGGCCGCACAGCCCGCCCTGAACGGCGCCGAAGGGTGGCGAGGAATCTTGAACGGCACGGCTCCGAAACGGTCTTCAACAGACTGCGATGGAAGACTTATCCGCCTCTGCGAGCGCTTTCGGCAAATGGCGGATGTGACGTAGGTCACTGCGACAACGGCCCCCCTGACTTAGCCTTTAGGTGCAAACGAAATCAAGGGGATGGAGAGATTCATGGCAAGGGCAAAAATAACGATTGACGGGAATGAGGCAACGGCTCTCGTGGCCTATCTGGCGAGCGAGGTGATTGCCATCTATCCCATTACGCCCTCGTCACCCATGGGGGAGCTGGCCGACCGGTGGTCCGTGGACGGCAAGCCCAACATTTGGGGCGGGATTCCTAAAGTAATGGAGATGCAAAGCGAAGGCGGGGCGGCGGGAGCCTTGCACGGAGCCCTGCAAGCGGGATCGCTCGGCACCACCTTCACATCTTCGCAGGGCCTGCTCCTGATGATCCCCAACATGTACAAGATTGCGGGTGAGCTGACCGCGGCCGTGCTGCACGTGGCCGCCCGGACCCTGGCCACCCACGCCCTGTCCATTTTCGGCGACCATAGCGACGTGATGGCCACCCGGGCCACGGGTTTTGCGCTGCTGGCTGCAAACACGGTTCAGGAAGCGATGGATTTGGGATTGATCTCGCACGCGGCCGCGCTGGAATCCCGCATTCCGTTTGTCCATTTTTTCGATGGATTTCGCACCTCGCATGAAATTTCCAAAGTCGAGGAGATCACCGCGGAAGACGTCAGAGCGCTGATTGAAGAGAATTCGGTGCGCGCGCACCGCGAGCGGGGTCTCTCGCCCGACCATCCTTTCGTGCGGGGCACCGCGCAGAATCCCGATGTCTTTTTCCAGGCGCAGGAGGCCGTAAATCCCTACTACCGGGCTTGTCCCACCATTGTCGAGAACGTGATGGAGCGGTTCCGGCAGATCGCAGGGCGTTCTTACCGCTTGTTCGATTACGTGGGAGCGCCGGACGCCGAGCGCGTGATTGTGATGATGGGTTCGGGAGCGGAAGCGGCGCAGGAAGCGGTGGAGCACCTGGTTAAAAGCGGCGAGAAGGTCGGGCTGGTCAAAGTCCGGCTCTACCGGCCTTTCTCCTTGGAGCATTTCCTTGGCGCGCTGCCCCGGACGGTCAAGACGATTGCGGCGCTCGACCGCACGAAAGAGCCGGGAAGCATCGGCGAGCCGCTCTACCTGGACGTGGTGGCGGCGCTGGCGGAAAACGCGGCGGGCGGTCCGGCGGTTTTTGCCGCGGCGCCGCGCGTCATCGGAGGCCGCTACGGACTTTCGTCCAAGGAATTCACGCCGGCGATGGTAAAGGGTGTTTTCGACGAGATGTCGAAGCCCAATCCGAAAACTCATTTTACGGTGGGAATCCACGACGACGTTTCGCACACCAGCCTGGATTACGATCCGAACTTCTCGACGGAAGATCCTCAGGCGGTGCGCGGCATCTTTTACGGCCTGGGCTCCGACGGCACCGTGGGCGCCAACAAGAATTCCATCAAGATCATCGGCGAAGACACGGAAAACTACGCGCAAGGCTATTTTGTTTATGACTCGAAAAAGGCGGGCTCGGTCACCGTATCGCATCTGCGCTTTGGGCCCAAGCCCATCCATTCCACCTATCTGATCGACCGCGCCACCTTTGTGGCTTGCCATCAATTCGCCTTTCTCGAGCGCTTTGACGTTTTGCAGGCGGCGGAACCGGGCGCCACCTTTTTGCTGAACGCGCCTTTCGGCCCGGAAGAGATTTGGGAGCATCTCCCCCGCGCGATCCAGGACCAGATCGTCCGGAAAAAGCTGCGCTTCTACGTGATTGACGCCGTCAAGGTGGCGCGCGACGCGGGCATGGGACGGCGGATCAATACCGTCATGCAGACCTGCTTCTTTGCGCTCAGCGGTGTGCTGCCGCGCGACGAGGCCATTGCGGCGATCAAGCGGTCGATCCAGAAGACGTACGGCAAGCGCGGGGAAGCCATCGTGGCCAGGAACTTTGCCGCGGTTGACGGCGCCTTGAATTTCTTGTTTGAAGTTCCCGCGCCGCAGGCCGTGTCGAGCCATTTTGACATCCAGCCGCCCGTGCCGGAGCACGCTCCGGAGTTTGTGCGGAAGGTGACCTCCAGCATCATCGCCGGCCAGGGTGATTCCCTGCCGGTCAGCGCTTTTTCGCCCGACGGAACTTTCCCTTCCGCCACGGCCAAGTGGGAGAAGCGGAATATCGCGCTGGAAATCCCCGTCTGGGACCAGGATCTGTGCATCCAGTGCGGAAAGTGCGTGATGGTTTGCCCGCATTCGGTGATCCGGGCAAAAGTTTATGATCCCAGGCATCTGAAGAATGCTCCGGCCGGCTTCAAATCCACGGCGGCGCGCTGGAAAGACTTCAAACAGTTGCGCTACACGCTGGCGGTGGCGCCGGAAGACTGCACGGGCTGCTCGCTGTGCGTGGAGATCTGCCCGGCGAAGAGCAAGGCGGAGGCAAAGCACCGGGCCATCAACATGGAAGCCCAGCCGCCCTTGCGCCAGCAGGAGCGCGTGAACTGGGATTTCTTCCTCGATCTGCCCGAAATGGACCGCGGGGTGTTGAGCCACGGCCAGGTGAAAGACGCGCAACTGCTTGAGCCCTTATTCGAATTTTCAGGGGCTTGCGCCGGCTGTGGAGAGACGCCCTACATCCGGTTGATGACGCAACTGTTCGGCGACCGCTGCCTCATCGCGAACGCCACGGGTTGTTCTTCCATTTACGGCGGCAATCTGCCCACCACGCCTTACACGTTCAACCGCCAGGGGCTCGGGCCCGCGTGGTCAAACTCGCTTTTTGAAGATGACGCGGAGTTCGGACTGGGCATGCGGCTTGCGGTGGACAATCAGGCTGATTACGCCCGGCACCTTGTCCGGCAGCTTGCCCCGCAGCTGGGCGAGAAAGAAGCTGAGGAGATCTTGTCAGCGGACCAATCGGCCGAGCCGGGCATCCACCAGCAGCGCGAGCGGGTGCGGGCGCTCAAGGAAAAGCTCCAGGGGCTGA
>JAJYHU010000094.1 GCA_021784615.1 Acidobacteriota bacterium
ACTTTGGGGCAGAGAACGTGGTGATCAAGGGAGGTCATCTCAGAGGGGTTCCGGTTGACGTCATGTTCGATGGCCGGGAGTTTTTTGAGTATCGCGCCGAAAGGGTGCCAACGAAAAACAGCCACGGAACCGGCTGCATTTTTGCCTCAGCCATTGCTGCGGGTTTGGCAAGAGGGAAAACTGTGCAGGGAAGCGTGTCTAGCGCCAAAGAATTTGTTAGTCGCGCGATCTCGGCGGGACTTCCGCTTGGAGGTGGCCACGGGCCGGCAAATCCGGCGTTTTCAATCAGAACTAATCAATAATTGTTTTGCCTCGGCTTTTTGTGCGTGGTCAAATATCTTAGGATTTCTGCTGCAAGGTTCCTCCATTAGCTTGGGAGGCTATACTGATCCGCGGATTTCCGAAATCTCGAAAAGTTCTCTCATAAAGCCGGCGCTGCTTTACTCGTGCGGCCTTTTAGCGTATTCTCAGGCCATCAAGAGTTTCTCAAGAGGGAGTGCATATGGGCAAGACAAAACAAGTCTCAGTGTGGGTTGACAGCACCCCCGGACAGATTGCAAAGATTGGCAGGGCGCTCGCCAAAGCAAGGGTCAACATTACCGCCTTCACCGCTTACGGCACGGGAGGCGAAAGTCCCATCCGGATGCTTGTCACGAGTCCCGCGAAGGCCAAGAAAGTGCTCCGCAGTCTGGATTTTCGAGTGACGGAAGAAGATGTGCTCCGGCTCACCCTCCCCGATAAGCCCGGCAAACTTGCGGACGTGGGTGAACGTCTTGCGAAAGCGCACATCAACATCGATTACGCCTACTCTTCTGTCGCCAAGGGCGGGAAAAAAGCCGATCTGGTTATGGCGGTTTCCGACCTTGCCGGGGCCGGCAAGGCGTTGAAGGGCCTTTAGCTTCAACGAGGTTCCTGCTCTGGCCTTGCAAATCTAGGCAAAAGGATAATGGCCCATTTCAAGGGCACGGTCCGCCACTTGCCGCTTGAGTCCGATAAGATCGGGCGGCGTCCTGCGCAGCAGGCGGCGGAGGATGGCAAGCTGGGCGCGCAACGCGTCACCCTCTGCAATCCTGGCAAGCGCCCGGCGGGCTTCAATTTCCATCCGGTCGGCAGCCTCATAGGCGTACACTCGCGTGGCGTCAGCCTCCCGGCGGCAAGCTTTATAAGAAGTTTTGCCGATCTTCTTCCGGGTGCGCAGCAAGGCGCTTTCCATCGCGTAGACTTCCATCACCAGATTGCTGAGAACGCCCACCACTTCCTGCTCTTCCCCAAGCTGTTGGAGATATTTCTGGACCGCGCCCCCGGCCACCAGCAGCGCCACTTTCTTGGCGCCTTCAACGAGAGCCGCAACGTCGGCCAACTCTTCTTCATCTCCGGCCTCTGCCTCTGAAGGCATGCTGAGAACATCGCCCAGGAGCTTTTGCGCGGCAGGGATCAGGCCGAGTTCTCCCTTCATCGAGCGCTTCATCAGCATATCCGTAATCAGCAGGCGGTTGATTTCGTTGGTCCCTTCAAAAATTCGGTTTACTCGCTGGTCGCGAAAGGTTCTCTCCACCTCATAGTCACTGGAGAAACCATAGCCGCCAAAAATCTGGACGGCCTCGTCGGTGACCCAATCGAGCATCTCGGTTCCGACAACTTTTAAAATCGAACACTCGACGGCGTATTCGCGGAGCGCCGCAAGAATCTGCTCTCCCGCGGACGCCGAGCCCAAATCCACGCCTTCCAGCAACTGGTCGATCATTCCCGCCGTCCGGTAGGAAATGCTCTCCGCCGCATAGGCGAGCGCCACCATCTCACCCAGCTTTTCTTTGATCAAGCCGAAGTCCGCGATCTTCTTCCCGAACGCCTCGCGCTCCCTGGCCCACTTGAGCGCCTCAGCAAGCATGTATTTTGCGCCGCCCACGCATCCCGCTCCCAGCTTCAGCCGGCCGACGTTCAGGATGTTGAAAGCGATCAGGTGGCCTTTGCCCACCTCGCCGAGCACGTTTTCCACGGGCACAACGGCGTTTTCAAAATTCAAGGGCGTGGTGGAAGAACCGCGGATTCCCATCTTGTGTTCCTCGGCGCCGGGCGAAACTCCGGGAAAACCGCGCTCCACGATGAACGCCGTGAATTTTTCTCCGTCGACTTTGGCGAACACGGTGAAGACGTCGGCAATGCCGCCGTTCGTGATCCACATCTTGCTGCCGTTCAAGATGTAGCTCTTTCCGTCGGCGCTCGGCGCGGCGTGAGTTTTGCAGTTGAGGGCGTCGGAAGCCGATGTCGCCTCGCTCAGCGCATAGGCTCCAATCCACTCGGCGGTCGCAAGCTTTGCAACGTATTTGGCCTTTTGCTCTTCCGTGCCAAAAAATGCGATGGGAAGGATTCCAATGCCGGCCTGGGCCCCAATCGTCACCGTCCAGGAGCCGTTGCGGGCCATCTTTTCCGCGACAATCAGCGAAGAAATCTTATCGAGCTCAAGCCCTCCGTATTTTTGGGGGATATCGGTCGCAGGAAGCCCGATCTCCGCGGCCTTCTGAAGCAACTCCCGCAAAAGCGGAAGGTTCTTCTCCTCGATTTCCCGCGCGCGGGGAATGATTTCCCGGGCCATGAACTCTTCGGCTGTCTGCGCGATCAGCCGGTGCTGATCCGTCAAATCCTCGGGCGTGAAGATCTCCTCGGGCTTTCGCTGCTCGATGAGAAAGCTGCCGCCTTTAATCCTCGCCTTCGCCGTAGGGGTTGCCATCGGTTCCTTTCCTGGTGGTTGCCGCGCGCTTGCGGGATTGCCGCCTCCCGAACAAAGCGGTAGCCTAGCCTACTGGAGATTTTCAAAAATTCCTGCTGCACCCATGCCGCCGCCGATGCACATGGTC
>JAJYHU010000328.1 GCA_021784615.1 Acidobacteriota bacterium
CGGTGGCCGCCGTTACAAGAACGATGAGGCGAGTATGCAGGCTTTCGAGAGTCGCCGCATCCTGGGGAGACGCCGCCAAGTTATCCTGTTCCTTTGGATCGGCGGCCCAGTCGTACAACTCCTGTTTCCCATCGCGGTGTTCGATGTATTGCCACTGCTGCGTAGTCAGGCTGGCCATGGCATGTCGCCCGGTAAGATCCCCGACGGGGACAAGTTCCGATACGACGGCGTCATCAAAGGGCGTGGGGTGGAAAGCAGAATTCCAGAACCTCGCCAGGCTGGTACGGCTGAAGGGCGTGTGGCCACGTCCGGCCAGGTCCAGAACCGTCGAGAAAAGCTGCCGCGTGCCCACCACGTGGCTGATCCGCAAGCCCTGCGGAATTCCCGGGCCGGCGATAATCAGAGGTACGTGCACGAGCGCACGATAAAGGTCAAAACCGTGCATGTAGTCGCCGTGCTCGCCAAATCCCTCCCCATGATCGGAAGTGATGATGACGATGGTATTTTGCCAATCGGGAGACCGGCGGAGAAAGCCCAAGAGTTCTCCGACCTGATCGTCAAGATAGGCAAGGCAATTGTCATAGTCGTCGATCAACTGGTTCCTCTCGCGAGGGTTGAATTCACCCACAGGAAACTTGCGTTGCTCCGCGGAATGTACCCTGCGCATGAGACCCATGGATACGTTTCCAAAACGCGAATTATAGGCCGAGGTTGTAATGTAGGGATCGTGAGCGTCCAAATAGTTGATAAAGATAAAGAATGGCCGGCGCGTGCGGTGCCGGTACCAGCGAAAGACGCCCGCATTTACACTTCGAGCGTTCCGGCGGTCGAACCAGTTATAACTCCACAGAGTCTGGTAGGCCATCTGAACTGCCGTGCTTCCCAGAAAAGTCTGCGCCAGGTTGTGCTCAACATCAGTGCTGAGGTCGTCATATGTCCCAAAACCTTGGGCGATTCCCCATCCTTTTTCCAAATAACCGAAGTTCGCTACAAAGGCAGCTGTTTCGTAGCCTCGCGAGCGCAGGATCTCCGCCAGCGTCCAGGGGCTCGATGCCAGAGGAACAGCGAGATCTGCTCCGTGCTGCTGGGGAAGCAAGCCGGTAAACATGGAGGCATGCGACGCCAATGTCCAAGAGGTGGCCGCGATGGCGTTCTCGAACAGGACGCCCGTGCGCGCAAAGCGGTCCAGGTTCGGCGTGGTGGGCCGCGGATATCCATAGGCGGAAAGATGGTCGGCGCGCACCGTATCCAACGTGATAAAGACGATGTTGGGCGCGCCCCGCGGCGGCGGGACGGTCGGCGGCGCGGCCGGCCCGGAAATGGGCGGCCACAGCATGAAAACTCCGATTCCCGCAAGCGCGACGGCTGTAATCGCGCCCAACCCCCAGCCTAACGGCCGCATCAGCGGGGCCAGCCGGCGTTCCCCCAAAACCTCAAGCCATGGCCAGACGGCCGCGAATATCAGCAATGAAACCAGGAACGCCGGGGTAAAAATCAAAGCGGGGAGAAGAACGTCTCCGTCGAAGTTGAAGGGGCGCGGGCCGATTTCGATATGGAACCATGCCACCATGAGCGTGACAAACGTGACGGCCAGGGCCGCCTCGATCGCTGCGAACAGTTCCTTGCCGCGGGTGCGGCTGGCCGGCCATCCGAGGGCGAGGCCCGCTAGGGCGAAAAAGGCCATGTCGATCAGGGGGGCCAGGAACCAAACTACATATGCTACATCAGGCTCAAGCAGCGGGATCACCCGAGGTCTCGTCCACAGCATCCACGCTTCAAAAATGCCAATCAGCAGTCCCATCAATGCGCTAATGAAGAACCAGCGGGAGACAAAGCCCGCCGAACCGCCCACTGCCCCGCTCCCTTTTATCCATCGGTGTTTCATGCAACTGATCCGCCCTGAACAGTAAAACTGACCATCCTATAAACCTTGGGCTAGTGTGCCATAGGAGCGGCGTCAGCACAAGCGCCCGACTTGCCCCGGGACCTTGATTCAGGCGCCTTCGGACGTTGGATTCCCTCCTGCGCAGGAATGACCGAGCCGGGCAAGTGGGTTGCTACCGAGTGGCCACCAACTTCCAAGATTAACATTCACAAACCCGCTTGCCGAATGATACATTCTTTGACGGATGGGATACACCGTTTCAGACCTGCAAGCCGTAAGCGTCGGCTTCCTGCTGTTTAGCCTCTTCGCGTTTGCTCCTGGATACACGTTTGGATGGTTGTCAGATGTGTTCGAATTCCGCCGGCGCAGGCTGGCAACTCGGCTTGCGGCCGCCGTGCCATTATCGATCGGCCTGACGCTGATAACAGCCTATTTTCTTTGGCGCTGGTGGCTCCCGCTCGTCTGGATCATTTTCGGGGCTTGTGGTGCGGTTTGCGCCATCCTGCTGGTCCGCGATGTGCGGGTGAACAAGCTTCACCTCTCACGATCTGGGTGGCTGGTGCTGGCCATCTCCATGGGGTGGCTCGTAATCGGGGCGCTCTCGTTGGTAGACCTGCAAGTCGGCAACCGCCTTTATTTCCCAGTCTCCTCGTACGATGGCATGACCCGCACGGCATTCACGGCTGCTCTATCGCGCGGCGGAATCCCTCCGCACAATCCTTTTTTCTTTGCGGGCCTGCCGGCTCCGCTTCGTTATCACTATTTCTGGCTTATTCCTTGCAGCCTTGTCGATCAACTCGGCGGGTCGCTGGTGAGCGCGCGAGTCAGCTTGATTGCAGGCGTGTTGTGGTGTGGTTTGGGTCTCCTCGGGATCATCGCGTTGTACCTCCGGTTCTTTCAGGGGAAGGGTGGAGAGCAGATCGAGCGGCGAACTCTGATTGCGGTGGCTCTGCTCGGAGT
>JAJYHU010000270.1 GCA_021784615.1 Acidobacteriota bacterium
GCACTGCCCTCCATAAGAAGAAACTGGGTCGCGGCAAGCGAACCCCAGCGGATTGAACGCATCCTGGCTGGTGCAAGGGCTTTCCTGGCGCTGGCTTCGCTGTTTGCCATTTGGCTTAATCCCACAGTGCCCAGCCGTTATTCCCGCATCGTCTTTGTGCTGCTGGCTGTTTACGCGCTGGAGTCCATCGGCGTGCTGGCGATGGTCCGCACTTTACGAAGTTCGTCGCTGCACTTCCGTTTGACCGTCCACGCCGTGGACATTCTATGGCCGGCTCTGATGTCCGTGTTTACCGCCGGACCCAACAGCCCCTTTTACCTGTTTTATACGTTTGTCCTGCTGGAAGCGGCGTACCGCTGGGGCATGCAAGCGACCCTGATGACGGCGCTCGTTACAACCGTCATCTATAACTTTCAGGGGATCTTTTCGGCCCTGCATATCCTCTCCTTTTTGCCTCCCCTCGAAGAGCCTATCGGCCTGAACTCGTTTATCATGCGAGGCGGTTATTTGCTGCTGATGGGTTACCTGCTGGGATACCTTGGAGAAGAGGAAAAACAGCTTCGGGAAGAAACTGCGTCGATCAGCCGGATTATGACCAAGGTTCGGGCGGAAATTGGCGTAAGGGGAGCACTGCGCGCCATCTTTGACGAGATCTTTAAGCTGTTTCGAACTCGCCATGCGATGCTGGCGGTGCTTGAGCAGAGTTCCGAACGCGCCTTCGTCTGGGAAGTGCAGCGAAAAGATCCCGCACAAGAGATTACGGTGGTATCCTCCGAGTTGAAAGACAAACAGGCGACGGAAAACATTTTTAAAACTCCCGGACATGTTTGGCATATCGCTCAGAAACGGCCGGGTGACAACTCCGGAGGTTACGACTTTTTTGTTCTGGATGAAGTTGGGCAGCGGCTTTACGACGTAACCTGGACGCCTCCCGCCCATGCGGCAGGAGAGCGGCCTTTCCGCTCGATCCTGGGGGTCTGCGTAGGTTCCCCCAATGAGTGGTCCGGCACGCTGCTCCTGTTTGATCCCAAGCTGCGATCGTCGCGGGAATCCTCCGTGCGTTTTTTGCGGGCGCTGGCATTGCAGGTGAGCCCCGCCGTCTACGGGGTCTTTTTGCTGTCCAGGCTCCGCTCAAAGGCAGGGGCCATTGAGCGCGCGCGAGTGGCTCGGGAACTGCACGATGGAGTTATTCAATCCTTGATCGGCTTGGAAATGGAAGTTGACGTGCTTCGCCGGCAACCGGCCGGCTCGGCTGCGATGCTGTCGGACCGGCTCGGACGCATCCAGCAAATTCTCCGCAGCGAGGTTGTCAACCTGCGAGAGTTGATGCAACAGATGAAGCCGGTCGAGCTCCGCCCAACTCAGTTGTTGGACTTTCTGGCGACCACCGTGGATAAGTTCGGACGGGACACCGGAATTTCCAGCCGATTTGTCTCGACGATGTCGGAAATCTTGCTTCCTTCGCGAGTTTGCAACGAGCTGGCCCGAATTGTTCAGGAAGCTCTGGTGAATGCGCGAAAGCACAGCGGAGCCCACAAAGTGCTGGTTCAGCTTGGCCAGCAGGACGGCCGCTTAAGGCTGGTGGTGGACGACGACGGCCAGGGATTTAATTTTTCAGGCCGTTTCGGCTTGCGGGAGTTGGACACCGCGCGCCGTGGACCCATTGTAATAAAAGAACGGGTCCGCTCCATAGGAGGTGAACTTGTCGTAGAATCTCTTCCAGGGAAAGGATCGCGACTGGAAATTAGCTTGCCGCAAAAATCGCATGGATAAAACTCGACAAACCGTACGAATCATTATTGCCGACGACCACCCGATCTTCCGCGATGGTCTTCGGAAACTGCTGGAAGTAGACCCCCAGTTCCAGATTGTAGGAGAGGCGGCTGATGGCGCCCAGGCGGCAGCCCTGACGCGCCGCCTTCGGCCCGATATTCTTTTGCTGGATTTGGCGATGCCGCGGGTTCCAGGCCTTGAGGCGGTGGAGGAATTAAATGATTTGTCCGAAACCGTCAGAATCATCCTGCTGACGGCTGCCATTGAGCGCGAGCAGATTGTGAAGGCGCTGCAACTCGGCGTGCGCGGAGTGGTTCTCAAAGAATCAGCCACCGAACTCCTGCTGAAGTGCATTCACTGCGTGATGGGCGGCCAGTACTGGCTGGGCCGGGAAAGCCTGTCGGACCTGGTTCGAATTCTGCGGGATCTGAAAGCGATTCCTGAGCGGGGTGATGCGAGCCGGCCCTTTAACCTGACGCCGCGGGAAGTTGAAATTGTTTCGGCCATCGTCAGAGGCTATACGAACCGCGACATCGCCGATGAGTTTTCCATTGCCGAGCAGACGGTGAAGCATCACCTCAGCAATATTTTCGACAAACTCGGAGTGTCAAACCGCCTGGAACTGGCTCTGTTCGCCGTCAACCACCAGCTGGTGGAGAAACCCTAGCCTTTATCGAGGACCTGCGTTTTACAGTCCGGCAATAAGGTTGTCGGAGTCGGCGTGAGAGCCGATCCAGAACCAGAAGAAATGTTCCCCGCGGCGAACCGCCAACGCTCGGTAGGAGCGCGAAATCCGAACTCACCCAAAGGGGCCGATTGCCTTCAATCGCAGGGAAGAATGATAGCGATCGTGCGCAAAGAGGTCGTATTGCTTGATAGCTTGGTTCTGGATTTGCTGGGACAGCCGGTCGAACAAGGACCAGAATTCGCGGGAAGCGTGCGAGGTGAATTTCAACGCCGCCCTTGCCGGGAGCGCAGTCCCTCATCGGGCGGAGTGAATTTTCCCTCTTCGATTTCCTGGTTGACCCTTTCGGCAAGAGCTTGGCCGCGCCCGCCCGGAGAAAAATC
>JAJYHU010000035.1 GCA_021784615.1 Acidobacteriota bacterium
TATGTACCAAATCGGAAAGCGCGAGATTCCGAAGAACCTCTGCGGGGTGCAGCGTACCTTTTTGAAATTCGGGGAAGACAAATACAGCCGCACTCAGAAGATCGGGCGGGCAATGCTGGGAAAAAAAGGCGTCACCACCCTTGCGCCGTCTGGATCACCGGTTATCCTGCCCGTTGCTGAGCCTGCCATCGGATCTGGTGAAGGTTTTGAGACGGTAGCCAGCTTCGTCCAGATCATGCGCCGTCCGGGTGTCGTGTGCTGGGATTGGTCGGGGCTAAAAGTGTGGAGCGAGTCATTGAATCCTGGAGAAGACGCTCCTTGGGTCGCGTTTTTGGTTGACTATGACACGTCACAAACCGGCCAGCGCGAAAGCGCGGCGGCGGTGCGACGGATCATGGCGCACCCGCACGGAAAGGCCGTCTACCTACTGCCGCCGGAGAGCATCACGCCGGACGCAAAAGGCAACCGCGACTGGAACGATCTTTTGCGACAGTCGCCGAAGAGTTTTGCCGCCGAAATCATCCATGCCTGGCACAAGGCTGATGAAAACATGGCACTTGCGCCGATTGTCGAAGTTTCGCCGCTATCAACAATCAAAACGCCCACGGATGCGGAAGCGGGCGAAACCATCGCGGATGCAGTCGAGCAGCATTTTGCGTACCAACAAGCGGAAAAAGCGGTAAAAGCATATTTACCAAGGTATTTGGAGCTTCGCGAGGAACTTGCAAAATGGCAAGAAATTCCCTTGGAAGAGCGCAAGGCCAGGAAGCTCAAGCGCCCCAAGCTGGCACCACTACTGATAAAAGTGACACCCGGCGTGGGCAAGAGCCATCTCATTCGGGAAATTCTTCAGTCGTTTGAGGATGTGCCCTTGCTCATCCTAACGCGATCCCATGAGCTTGCTGATGCGTATGGCGAGGCCGGTGCTTTTCATTATTACGGTCGGGCAGAGGCGCCGGAGGAGCCAAAGGGTGCATCCTACAAGGGGGAGGAAGTGCGGAAGTTCCCTGGAAACACCTGCCTCAACTTTCAAACCATCAAAATCACTACGGATAACAACCATATACCAGCATTAACTGCTTGTCGAAATTGCGAGTACGGGCGCAAATTCATCATTGCCACCTACCACAAGGATTCTCAGCCGTATAAAGACGCTATGGCTTGGCTCCTGGAGAACGGATTCACAGACAGGCAAATTTGGGACATTCCGGCGTGTATGTGGCTCGGCCATCAAGCGGATGCCGGGGACGCGAGAGTCGTGGTGGCTCCCAATGCCAGTTACTCGGAAACCTTGGCGACATGGAACACAAGGGGGGAAGACGGCAAAGCAGCGAACAAGCCTCGGCTGGTGATCGTCGATGAAACGCCCGATCTCACGCGACACCTGACAGCAAATAGCGAAAATCTCGGACTGCACGCGCAAAAATGCATGCAAATGATCGCCAGACTCGAACGGTCCCCGCTCAAAAGTGGAATCGTTGAAGTCGATCAAACCCAGCAACAACTACTGGCCGACCTCAAGGACGCGCTGGACAAGCTCCGGCAACTCGCGCGGGTAGCGGGAAATAGCGTGGGGACAAAAGAGGTTCAGCGATTGCCGGAGAGTTTGGTAGGGGAACTCAAAGAGTTACATGTCAAATGGCTGCCTGGGGCTACGGCCCTCTGGGAAAAAGCAGAGATAAAATATGGTCACGAGCCGATTGTTCCGCTGCGCGTTTTGCACGCCGTAATGCGTTCCGTTGCGACAAATACGGTAATAATTCGAGACGGCCAGATACACGCCAACGAAATTACGCCATTGGGCGAGCGCATAAAGGATGGCTTGCCGAGTATCGTACTGGATGCCACCCCATCGCCAACAGTTGAATACCTGGTGAACCGGAAAGGCGGGCAGGTCATAGCCGCCATCGCAAAACAGCATGTAAACATTTCGCACTTCAATCAATTTCTACATGGCAGGACCTGGAAGAACAAGGCGCATCAGCAGGAAGAGTTAGAGGCATTGCTGACGCTGAAGCAGGCGCAGGAAGAAACGACCGGCAAGGTGCCGGTTGTGCTGACCTATATGCCGCATTGCGAACTGGCAGCGAAGGATGAAGACCCGGATTGGGGGTACTTTGGCCGCGATGACATCGGACAGGATCGTTGGAATGGCCGGGATATGCTCATTTTTGGCGGGCCGATTCTCTCTCCGCTTGCCCAGGAAATAATGTATAACGCCGATCTGATGCTGCTCCGGTTAGCCGGGGACACGGATATGCCAGACTGGTCACAGGAAATCGAGCGGAACGCCAAGGTCGTGGTCGGAAAGAAGGTGATCATCAGCAAGGCCCCGCTCCCCGTTGACTCCGTTCTGCGTCAGTGGGTACTGAATGGGTATGCACGGCGCATGGTGCAGGCTATTGGCCGTCCCAGAGCGGTTTGGGCGACGGAGCCCATCAACATCTGGATCGTTGGCGGCTTGCCGCTGGCGGGATTGGCTGCGTATGGGCTGGAAGTCTCGGAATATCGCGAAGAGAAACGCAACAAGAACGACACCAAATCAAAGATTGCGCTAGAGCGTGTGCAGGGCGCCGTAGCCTCGCTCCAGTCCGCCGATCAGGACCCCAGCTATCGCGCGGTCAATGAGTGGTTCGAGCAGCACAGTATGCCTGAAGTGCGGTACAACGCATGGAAAAAAGTCATGCAGCAAAGTGTCTACGACCTTGATAGAGATACATACAGGGTCGTAGACGCTTTGCTCAAGGCACTCCAGAGCGTGGTTGATTCGGCCAAAATCTGCGGCTGCGACCCTGCCGACATTGCCCGCGACCGGATTGCGGCGGGGGATTCATTGC
>JAJYHU010000419.1 GCA_021784615.1 Acidobacteriota bacterium
TGCGGGGATAGTGATGGGTAGAGGCCATCCAGCAGCAGGCTCACTGAGCCTCAGCTCTCTGGGGCTGGCTATCAAGGGCGCTTTGTGGGCGCTATTCGGCGGAGCTTGTCTCGGCCTGGCGCTCGCCTCATCCCGCTACTGGCGGAAGGACATTGTTCTCGGCGTCATTTTCATGCTGGCGAGCTTTTACGTTGGCTGGGCGCTCATTGACCGGCCCAAGCTCGTGTATTTTTCAGCCAACCGGCCTGAGATATGGGGCGGCTTAGTGTTTGGAGCAGTTGCCTTCCTCTCTTGGCTAACTTTACGCGGCCACACGCGCATTGCGCTGGTGCTTGCGCTGTGTGGGGTTGTTGCAGGAGGCGTCGGTTACCCTGTTGCCGTGACGGTAAGTATCCCCCGGCAGAGCCGGGGGCATTGGTTTGTGAGCCGCTCAAAGCGGCTATTCGGCGTCGCTAACGCGGCGCCCTCTTTTTGGGGCCACCCTTCGGTGGCTTATTACCAAAGACCGAGTTGGTCCAAGCGCTTGTCATCTTCCTCTTGCTTCCGAATGTATTCCCGCACAACTTCTTCATACCTGCCCACCGTGGACACGAAATACCCTCGCGCCCAAAAGTGCTGCCCTACAAAATTGCGCTTCCTCTCTCCATAGACCCGGGCCAGATGAATCGCACTTTTGCCCTTGATATACCCAATGACCTGCGACACTGCGTCCTTGGGCGGAATCGTGATCATCATGTGCACATGGTCGGGCAGCAGATGCCCTTCCTCAATCCGCCTTTCCTTCTGCTCCGCCAACCGGCGGAACACCTCCCCCAAGCACCGCCGCAGTTCTCCGTACAACACCTTCCGGCGATATTTCGGGATGAAAATCACATGATATTTGCACTCCCACCGCGTGTGGTTTAAGCTTTCTCTCTCGTCCATCGTGGATCTCCTTTTCGTGTGCTTCAGCGGCTCACGTTAAGGAGTTTCCGTGATGGACTCCTGTAGATGTCAAACTTCTACTGCCACCCCGGCAGAGCCGGGGGCCTCCTATGATGCGCTAGGTGGGCAGGATCTTGGGGGTCACAAAGAAAAGCAGCTCCTGGTCGTTCTTCTGGACCGTAGTGCTTTTGAATAGATGTCCCAGAATCGGAACGCTGCCGAGCAACGGAATACCTGTAGAAGATGATGACCGGGTGGTGACGTTTACCCCGCCAAAGACCACCGTTCCTCCGTCAGGCACCAGAACCTCGGTCGTGGCCGATTGGGTGTTGATCGTCGGACCCGCCAGCGTTAATGCGGGCCCCGGAGATGAATTCTGGATATTGATGGTCAAGAAGACGTGGCCATCCTCGGTCACTTGGGGCGTCACCTGGAGTTGCAGGGACGCCTGGACGTATTGAATGCTAATGGTGTTATTGATGGTTGTCTGAATGGGGATCTGGGTCCCTTGTACGACCGTTCCCTCAATATTATTCTGAGTCACGATCGACGGACGTGAAATTGTTTTAGCCTGGTCGTGCGATTCGGCGGCCGCGATGGCCGCATTGATTGCGTAGTTTGCGCCTAGATTGGAAAGCACAAAAACCCCGAAACCGGTTGCCGGAGAGGTTATCACCGTCGGCGGAGATAACGGCTGGCCGGTGACCTGAGTGCCGCTGGCGCCGCCAGTAGTGAGGCTTCCCGATGGGTTTCTCTGGGCAAACGAAAGAGCCGTCGAAAGGTTGCGCGCAAAGTCGGACGTGGCGCGAATAATCCGGGCCTCGATGGAAACCTGCTGCGCCTTTTTGTCCAGCTTGTTGATGACGGACTCGATGGCGGGAATTTGAGTTCGGATATCGGAAATGATCAGCGTATTGGTGCGATCATCCACCAGAACGTTCCCCCGCCTGCTCAGCGCTCCGCCACCCACCCAGGACTTCAGGAGCGCGGCGATAGTGGCCGCCTTGGCATAGTTGATGGGCCGAAACACGGTGACCAGAGGCGCTGCTTCCTCCTTCGCGGCCGCAAGCTTCCGGGCTTCCTGCTGCTCCGCCACAAGCGTTGAGACTTTAGCGATGCGGAGGACGTTTCCTTCCAGTTGGTCGCCGAGGTCGTTGTTCTTCAAAACAATGTCGAGCGCCTGGTCCCATGGCACATCGTCCAGCACCAGGGTGACCTCTCCCGATACGTTCGGGTCGACAATAATATTTAATCCGCTGATTTCATGAATCAGCCTGAAAAAATCCTTCAGATCGACGTCTTTCAGATTGAGAGAAATCGCCTGCCCCGTGTACTTTTTCTTTCGCCTTGAGACTCCTATTGAACTTCCCAGCCGCACCCCTAGTTCCTTGGAAAGAACTCCCGAGCCAGCCGCCATAACCTGGGCGGCATTGGCCGCTTGAAGAGCCTGGGGAGGTTCTGAGGCCCGTTGCGACTCGGGTAGCGCCGCAGTCTTAGGCAAGGCGGGAACAGCCAGCCGGGGGCTTAAGCTGTCCCGATGGATCTTCACCGGATGCGCCGCAAAATTTTCAGAACGTCTCGCGCGCAGGGCGTCTTTCAATTGCGAGACCCGCGCTCCGGATTGAGCCTCCGCGACAAGCGTCGCGCCGGATTGCCCCCTCTCGCCGGAAGGGTCCTGTTCCCTATTGCCTCGAGGCTCCAGATCAATCTGGAACCCCTTCGGCTCCTTTCGGACATCGTAGACGGGATCGCCTTCAAGATCCGCAACAACTCTAATCACTCCTCCGTATTTTTCGCTGAATCTCCCTAGCCGAACTCGTGACAAGCAGGGCAAGGCAGTGGAATATCTCCACCGGTCTGTAGCATTTCGCGCCCCTTCGAGATCCAGAACCAGCCGGTTCGGGTCCGCCAAGTGAAGAATCCGGTAGGGAGTCGTTCGCGTGGTTGAAACTTCAATGGAAGTCCCTTTCCCATCTTCAGCCGGTTGAATCAAAATTCCCGTGAGGCTGGCTAGTCCCCCGCGTGAAGCGGCCGGGAGTGAAAACGACCCATCCTTTACGCCGGTTTGGCTCCCCGCGAGCCGCGACGCTGAAGCCTCCAGCGCTGGGGCTTTGTGGGGAAGACCCCTCACGCCCCACAGGCCCAGAGCCAGCAACGTTGTGATCAGCATAAGGATAGGTTTCAGTTTCATCTTCCCTCCCGGGAACGCGCACCAAGCTTTAGAACCACTTCTTCAGTTTCCAGCCGCCCGTCCGTGTTTAACAGGTTCTCCCTGAAGTGAATGGCATCCGCCGTAATCTCTCCGACAATTCCGATGTAAACTTCGTCGTGAAGCCGCAGAAAATAGGCCCGGTTCGTCCGGTTCGTGACCACGGCAATCATGTTCTTGCTGGCGTCCTCGCGGACAACCCCTTCGAGTTCCAGTTGGCCGATGACGAGACCCCGTATTCCCGGAGGCAGCGGTCCCAGGGACTGCCCTTCCTTGCCCGGGCGAGGCGGCGCCGGAGTTCGGAACGGGTCACGCTTTCCCATAAACGTTCTTGCGGATTCGGCTTCGTCACTCACAGAGATGCCCGCTGGCGTGCTGGCCGGCGTCCTCTTCCCGCTCGCGGGCGCTTGCGCAACGGTTCCTCCTGCGCCCCACATCCCGGCTGCCGGACCCAATCCAGCCTGTACCCCGAATCCCACCAAGAGGATCGCCACTGCCCTTGCCCATCGGTTCTCAAAAAAGACGAGGCGTTTTCTGCGCATCTTCACCCTGCCGCATCAACCCTATTTCCTTGCCACTTTCCCCGCCGGCTTTGGAGTCCCGGCTTCCTGCGGCCGGTTGTAATAGGTCGTAATCAGACAATTCGCTCCCACCGTCTCTTGAGATGAAACTTTGTACGAACCCATCCCGCCGCCTTCAGGCGTTCCCAGCGCCAAATTGCTGACCGTAACAATTCTCTGCTGGTGCACCAGCCGGTCAAAGAACCGCAGCAAATCATAATAGGTTCCGTCCAGGTGTAGCCGGAACGGCATCTCGACATAGAGATCCTTATTCACCAGGGGCTGGGCGATAAACGTCCGGATGTATACCTCCGTGCTGACTCCCGTGTCATACACCATGCTGACAAAAACATCGGTCGCCGGCTTGTCCGGAACAATCGATTGCAACGTTTGAAGCTGTTGCGTAAGCTGCACGATACGGTTCAGATATTCCGTCTGCTCGCGCTTGAAAGCTTCATTGCGGTCGTTCTCCGCCCTGAGCCTGATCACCTGCTGGTGCAGGTTGTCGCGCTGGGCGGATTCAGGAAGCGCGAAATACCAAAAAGTCGCGGCCGCCACCGCCAGCGCAACCAGCACCAGCACGGCGTTTTGCGCGCCCGCCGAAAGATCGCTGAAGCTTTTAGCCATGGCGGCTTTCTCCCTTTACCTTCCCCCTCCCGCTTCCTTGCCTTGGGCGGGCTGCGCCGCTTCAGGAGGTGTATAAACACACTCGAGGTTGAAATTGAAGTTTCTTCGTCCGTAACGGTCGTCCTGGTAGTACTGCTTCAAGCGGACGTTCGAAAACTGCGCAGAATCGTTCAAGGCTTTGATAAATTGCGAGATCGACTCAACCGTTTGCGATTCACCCCGGATGTGGATGACCTTCCCTTCCGGGTTGACCTGCAAAAGATACAGGTCCTTGGCGCTGTTCACGGTATTCCCCAGCCCCGTCATTAGGTCGACCGGACCCTGGCGGCTGGTCTGGAGTTTCTGGATGGTATTAATCCGCTCTTCAAGCTGTTTGAGTTGCTGCTGGTATTGCTGATTCTGCGCCCGCACCGCCGCCAGTTCTTTTTGCCGGATCTGCTCTCTCGCAAGAGAGTCCTGCTCATGGTGTACCTGGTTGCTCCAGTAGAAATAGAGAAAGCCGACAACGCTCATCATCACCGCCAGCGCCACGATAAAAACCAGCACCTGGCGGGACGCGTTGGAAGGGGGAGCAATCTTCATGGCCGCCGGAGAAGCTTCTCCGAGCAGGTTTATTTTCATCATGGCAAGTCAAAGCTCCTCAACGCCAGTCCCGTCGCGACGCACATCGTCGATGCGATTTCCGCCGTGAACGAAACGTCAAATCGTGAGGGGTTGATGTGAACCTTGCGAAATGGGTCCATAACCTCAACCGGAACGCTAAACTCTTCTTTCAGCAGGCCCGCCAGCCCTTCAAATTTGGCCGTCCCGCCGGCCAGGTAGATGAATTCAATGTTGGCCGTCGAAGTCGTTTGCCTGAAAAAGTCGAAAGTCTTTTGAATTTCTAGCAGCAGGATTTCAGAAACCGAACGAAGATGCGTGGTCCTCGACTCCTCGGAAACATTGGGCAGCGTATGGCCCTGTTTCAGTTTCTCGGCGTCTTCAAAGCTCAGATCCAGCTCTTTCTGCAAGGTGTCCGTGTACTGATTCCCGCCGACCGCCACGTCCCGGGTAAACAGAGAGGCGCCATCCCGCACGATGTTGATGTTCATGATGCTGGCCCCGATGTTCAGCAAGGCTACGAGCGCCCCCGAGGGCGGATCGTAGTTGGCCTCAAAGGCGTTCTCCAGCGCAAAGGAGTCGATGTCCACGACCACGGGGTTTCTTCCCGCCTGGCTAAGAACGTTGGTGTGGTTCAGAATCTTCTCCCGCTTAACCGCCACCAGCATAACGTCCATATCGCCGTTCGAAGCCGCCGGGCCCATGATTTGGTAACTCAGGTTGACATCCGCAACATCAAAGGGAATGTATTGTTGCGCCTCATAGGGAATGGCGCTCGCCACCTCAGCTTCGCTCTCGGCGCTCACTGCAACCCTTTTGACGATGACCGAGTGCCCGGAAACGGAGGTCGCCACCTCCCGGGCCTTGATCTTGTTGTCGGTAAAAATCTTTTCGATGGCCGTTGAAACAAGCAGGGCGTCCATGATCGAGCCGTCAACAACAACGTCCTGGCCCAGCGCCTCGATGCCCAGGTTCGCCAATTCGTAAGCGTCACCCTTCCGGGCCAGTTCCACGGCCTTGACGGAACTGGATCCAATATCCAGCCCCACAAGTTTTCTCGGCTTTCGCCAAAACATGTTCGTTGCCCCCCCTAGCGGGACCCGGACCCGAACTTTCGGCAGTTCTGCGGCAGGCGCGCGCTTTGCTTTTCCATCCAGCAGTCGAGCACAGTCTTCTTGAACCGCCAGCGGTTCCTCAGCTTGAAAGCCGGGACCTTCTCCCCAGAAACGTATTTGTATAAAGTCTCGCGGGAAATTCCCAAGTACCGCGCCGCTCCCCGAATATCCATCACCTCAGGTGTTTCCTGCATTTTCTTCCCAATTGCCGGCGCCACCTCTTTCCCGGCGATTGTTGCAGTCGCAAAACAGAAGGCTTGCCTTGATCCGCCTCGGCGTATGTGCCACGCAAACTGGCCGAGCGTTTAACCCCTGTCGCAATGATTTCTTATCGGTTGCTCAGGCTCTATCTGCTCCTCTTAAAAACTTACTAAATGTATATCGGTCCTTTTCATGCCAACTTCAGCGTTTTATGCCTGCTTTGTTTATGAAACTCTGAACCGCCCCCGCGATCCTTTTCTCGATGCGCGTCAACCATCTGCCATTTATGCCCGGGTGGGAGCGTCTTCCCAAGCAGTTTCAGTTGACTTCCACCGTAACCATCTCTTTATGGATCAATGATTTTGCCGCGGCGGTGATCTGCAACGTATAGGTTCCAGCCGGAGTCCCCGGCGATCGTGACCCGCCGCCACTCGATCCGCCACCCGACCCTCCGCCGCATGATGTCGTCCACATACAGAGTAGCGCCATCAAAGCGACCTCCGCGACCCAATCCCGGATTCCTGAGCCCCGGTTGCGAGCCGCAAAACAGGCCAGGAGCAATACAACACACCCGCCCCACCACCCGAACCACCCCAAGCGGCGGCGACCCCAGAGAAGCAGCCACACGCGCATCAGAAAAGGTCCTACAAAGGAACGTGAAGTTGTCCCAAGCGTCAGCGTGGCCACTGCCGGGTCCGTGCCGCCCAGAGCTACCGAGGAGGGAGAAACCGTGCAGGTAGCCTCAGGCGGCGCTCCCGTACATGAAAGCGCTACCGGCAACGCAAACCCGTTGACCGGCGTGAGCGTAAGCGTAAAGCTTGCCGTCCCACCCGCTCCAATGGAGGCTTGGGAAGGCGAGGCGGTGATCGTGAAATCCTCGAAATTCACTGTAAGGGGAAGCATGGCGGTGTCTGTGCTGCCGGTTGTTGAGGTCGTGCTCAAGGTGGAAGTCGCTGTGCTGGAAGTTAGGACAATCGTTCCCGTCACGGAAAAGTTGAGCGACGTCGAAGTCACCGCGCTAAGATTGCCCACCGTAAGCGTGCTGGACTCTCCCGGCGTAATCGCCGCCGGATTAAAAGAGCATGTCGCCGGCGCAATGTTTGCGCAGCCAAGAGCGATCGATCCGGTAAACCCGTTACTCGTTGAGGCGGACACGGTGAACGTGACCTGCCCGGTTCCCGCAAGAACGCTCACCGAAGCCTGCTGCGCCGTAAGTGAAAAAGGCAGGACGCCGACGCCTGTCAAAACAATTGTCTGCGGGCTGTCGGCAGCGGTATCAGTGATCACGACTGACCCGACAAGAGTTCCCGTGGAAGGGGGAGAGAAAGCTACCGTAATCGTGCAACTGGCACCCGCGCTAACCACGCTGCCGCAGGTGTTGGACTCGCTGTAAGCTCCTTCAGTCTGGATGCTGTATATATCGAGCGGTGATTGCGCCACGTTCGTTAAGGTCACCGATTGGCTTGCGCTGGTTGCGCCAATCGGGACCGATCCGAAGTCCAAGCTGGTCGCTGAAAGACTCACGGCGCCGCTCGTGCCGAAACCCGTCAATTTAGCTGTCTGCGGGCTTCCTGCCGCGTCGTCTGTAATCGTCAACGTGCCTGTCCGCGTACCCACGCCCGTCGGAGTGAACGTCACGCTCACCGAACAGCTTGTGCCCGCGGCGACGGTCCCACAATTGTTGGTCTCAGCAAAATCACCGGCCGCCACGATGCTTGAAACCTCCAGCGGCGCGCTACCCGCGTCGCCAAGCTTCATCGCCTGCGGAACGCTGGTGGTATTAATCTCCTGGGCGGGAAACACTAGCGGATTCGGAACCGCGGTCAGCCCCGCCGCATTCTGGGGGCTGATTTTGGCAACCCAGGCGTCATACGACCCGCCCGTGTATCCGGTGGTATAAGCCGACGGCGTGGTTGGAAAGTCCACCGAAAAGGTGTCTCCGGCGACGTACAGGTTTCCAAAGACGTCAAGGGCAAGGTCGTTCGCGTACTCGTCGCCCGCACCGCCCAAATACGTTGAGTAGACAAGCCCTGAGCCAGTTGGGTTCAGCTCGGCCACAATGGCGTCGTAGAAGCCACCGCTGCTCATCTGCAACGGGGCGGCTACCGGGAAACCTCCGCCGTAGGCGTAACCGGCGATATAGGCATCACCTGTGGCATCGACAGCGATGGCATTCGCGACATCGGGGTTAGTGTCGCCAAGGTAAGTTGCATATACAAGCGCATCGCCCACCGAAGCAATCTTGGCGACGAAAGCCTCGTCGGATCCGGCGTACGCCGTCTCATAAGCTGAAGGCGTAATGGGAAAATCCTTGGAGGTTGTCCAACCCGCCACGTAGACGTTCAAGCCGGAATCAAGCGCAATGCCGTCGCCGTAACTTGCAGCCGTCCCGCCAAGATACGAGGAATAAATCAAGGCAGTTCCCGTGGGATTCAACTTGCTGACAAAGGCCTCAAAACAAGGAAAGCTGTTCAGCGCCGAACCGCAGGTGGTGGCAGTGTAGGTGGAATCAAAGCCGGCATGGGTCGGGAAATTGGCCGAGTTCGTTTGTCCCGTTACATACGCGTTGTCGGAAGCATCAAGCGCAATCGCGGCAACGTGGTCTTCGCCGCTTCCGCCCAGGTAGGTTGAGTAAACTTTTGCCGTGCCCGCGGCGTTGATCTCGACGACAAAGCCGTCAAACAACCCGCCTCCGAAGCTCGTCTGCAGGGCGCCGTAAGAGGTAGGGAAGTTCGATGCAGAGGTGAGGCCTGCAACAAAGGCATTGCCGCTTGCATCGACGGCAATGTCGCTTGCAAAATCGTCACCGGTCCCGCCCAGATAGCTTGAGTAAATTAAACTTGAGCCGGATGCGCTGAGCTTGGCGACAAAAGCGTCAAAGCAGGGGTCCGGATAGGCTGTGGTGCCGCAAGTGCCGCCTCCTGGAGAACTCTGAAAGGCGCTGGCCAGAGGGAAGTCAAGGGAATCCGTAAATCCCGCAATGTAGGCTTCGCCGGCCGCATCGACGGCAATCCGAATTCCGCGGTCGTCTCCGGTCCCGCCAAGGTAGGTGGAATACAAAAGTCCGGAACCCTGGGGATTAAGCTTGGCGACGAAAGCGTCGAAACAAGGAGTGGTGTTGACTTCCGTATCACAACTGCCTCCCGAAAAATTGCCTTGCACGCCGCCTACCACCGGAAAGTCCGTCGCGGTTGTGTAACCGGTCAGGTAGACGTCACCCGACGCATCGACGGCAACGCCGGAAGCGTAGTTGAAGTCGGTCCCGCCGAGATAGGTTGAGTAAGTGAGAACCGGATCGATAACCAGCGGTTCCGTACGGTGGTAGCGGCCGATCTCCAGGCGGACGCATCCGTCGTTCATAACGACATAGCGCGATCGAACCAGCCTCTTCATCGCAGGGTGCGAGTTCTCGTTCACCTGATAGACGCGCGGCTGCTGAAAATGCACTCCGCCCACTGCGGTGTGCGCCACAAGGCCGCCGCTTCGACCGACTCGCAAGCTGACGGGGCCGGGCTTGCCGGTGATTTTCAGGCGAATGGCGCCGGGATTCGCTTCGGGACTCACAATAAAATCGAATTCCAGCTTGCGCCCGTTGCCGTAATATGCGACGTCGATTCCCGGATAGACCCGTCGAAACTTCACCCCGGCGTAGGTGGGAACGTCCTTGATCCACCTGGCAGAATCGTTGCCGATGAAATAATTGCTTTTGCCCTTGAGAGCCTCGCCCACCTCTGGTTGAGGCGCCGAGCTTGCCCCTATCAAACTTACCCGGACAAAGCCGCCGGACGCTGCCGCGCGAGAACCTGGGAATTGGGGACTTTTCAGCGGGGCAGAGGAGCTTGTCGGATTTCTCCCGCCGCGGCACAGCGCGATAAGAATGTCCCGGCCGCTGAGGAATATCGTGGATGAGCTTCCATGCGCAAGGAATTTGATGCTCGGGTCAGCCTGGCCCCGGTTCGGTTCAAAGGCCAGCGGCAACGAAGCATAGCGACCCAAGGAGTTGGGCTTTGCCGCACGGCTCAAACCCGTGCCGGCTTTTGCGCTGAGCACCGCCACTGCCAGGACAACGAAGCATGCCCGGGCAATGCCGGGCGGAATTTGCGACCCTCCAGCCGCCCCGTCCAGCTTGATGTGAAACCGCAAAAACCTCAACAAAGCCCCCTGCGCGAGCCCTGGCTTCTCGACCTTGACTTGCAGCCCTGGGGCGGCGCACGGAGACCATCGTCAGTTCATAACGGAATCTTGAAAGCGGGCGGGGAAAAGGAAGAAGGGTGAAGGAGAAAGACCATTCTCAATTAGAAGCAGCGGCAAAGAGAAGAGGGTGCTGAGAACGGAAGCCTATAGAACCCCTCCAACCTCGGCGCCGGAGATAACGTCCGGCGCCAAGAGCAAGGGATGCGCGCGATGCAGATTATTTTGATGTACAGCGGCGGAAAAGTTGATCGAGCAGTTCGATCGCGAGGTCAATTTCCTGGCGGGTAATGGAAAAGGCCGGAGCAATCGTAAAGACGTTCTTGTAGTATCCACCGATGTCCAGGACCAAACCCAGCTTGCGGCCGCCGGCTTCGAGATTGCCGGCAAGGCCTTCGTTGAAAATGCGGTCCGCCAGCTCGCGGTCGGGAGTGGTGCGGTCCGGCTTTGAGACTTCCACTCGTAACGCCAGCCCCAGTCCATCCACCTGGCTGATTGAGTCCGGATGGCGGCGTTCCAGCTCGCGGAGTCCTGAAAGAAAGTAAGCGCCTTTTTCGTTCACCTGGGTTTCGTAATCTTCTTCTTCCATCATCTTCAGCGTTTCAAGCGCCACAGCCGTTCCCAGCGTGTTGGCGGAAAAAGTAGAGTGCGTCGAGCCCGGAGGGAAAAGGTCCGGCGTAATCAAATCTTCCCGGGCCCATAGGCCCGAAATCGGGTTCAGCCCGTTCGTCAGGGCTTTGCCGAATACAATAATGTCCGGCGTGATGCCAAAATTTTCAATCCCCCAGAATTTGCCGGTCCGGTAAAAACCCATCTGAATTTCGTCATCGACAATAAGGATTTTGTGCCGCTCGCAGGTCGCCTTGAGCCGCTTAAAATAGTCAGCGGGAGGAATAACGTAGCCGCCCGTACCCTGCACCGGCTCAATGTAGAAGGCTCCGTACTCGGAGGCCGAGGCTTTTGCGTCCCACACTCCGTAGTATTCGGAGTCAAACAGTTTTTCAAACTGCTCTTCGCAGTAAAGCCCGCAACTTTCCGGCTTGAGCCCATAGATGCAACGGTGGCAGTAAGGGTAAAAAACAAATTGCGCCCGGTCGCCAAAATGCCCGTAACGGCGGCGGTAACGGTAGCTGGAAGTAATGGCGGAAGCTCCCAGGGTGCGGCCGTGATAGCCGCCCATAAAAGCGAACATCAGATTTCTGCCCGTGGCATTCCGGACAATCTTGAGAGAGTCCTCGATGGCCTGTGCGCCGCCCACATTGAAGTGGACGCGGCCCTTCACGCCAAAGCGCTTTTCACAGTACTGCGCAATGCGCGCCGCAACTTCCACTTTCTCGCTGTGAAGGTACTGGCAGGCAAGCTGCGGCAAACGGTCAATCTGCCGCTTGAGCGCCTCATTCAACCGCGGATTCTTATAGCCGAAGCTGGCTGCCGAATACCACATCTGAAGATCCAGATAGGGCGTGCCATGCTCGTCGTAAAGGTAGGAACCTTCGCAGTTCGCAAAAACTTTGGGCGGATCGAGATAATGCACCGTGTCGCCAAAAGAACAATATTCTCGCTCGAGCGCCAGCAGTTCCGCCGTTCGGGTTGTGGTATCAGGAAGTGACATTTCCGCCGGTTCCTCTTTCAATCGTTGGTGTTTCAGAATCCTTCTTGGGTCGCCACGCCCAGGGCCAATTCATGCTCGCCGGCTTCTTCGCACAGCAACTTTGCAAGGGCAGCTTGAACATCCCCAAAGGTCTCAAAAGCAGTAAAAGCAAGCTTTTTGTCGCGGCAATAATCCAGCAATTCATGCTTGGCAAAAACCATGTCCGCTTCTTCCACGGCAAAGCGGTCGGAAAGACCGTCACCCACAAAAACCACAGGGCGCCGCTCTCCCCTGACGCGCCGAATAATGGCTGGCTTGCAGGTTGCGCACCCGTGTGGGCAGCTGTTTTTGCTGTGTGGAAAACTCGCCCGCAGTTCACCTCCCGCCAGATGAAGAGCGCTTGAAAACAGATGCTTGCCATTGCGCAACTCGCCGTCCACGCCTGCCCGCTTCAGCGCCCGGCAGATCGCGTAATCGAAACCATCGCTGACGATATACAAGGGCAGATTGTGTTTCTTGGTAAAACGGTAAAAACCCGGGAAATCAGGATCGAGGGAAACCGTGTCGATCAGCGCATCGAGTTCGTTCGGGCTCGCCTTCGCCAGCGATATCTGCCGCAACAGGCACTCCGCCGAACCTATTTCCCCTCGGGTCCACTCATTCTCAACCTGCCGCCAGGAAGGGTCGGCAAACCGTTCGAGGATCACGTCTGTAACATCAACCATGGAAATGGTCCCATCGAAATCCGAAAAGATCACCGGCACCGGGGCGGAACTCCGCGATGTGGCCTTCAATTTTTCTTTCAAGTCGATTGCCTTTCTTTCCGATAAAGCCAGCAAAGGGTCAGGTGGCAGGGTGGAAAGGAAATTACCCCCTCCTGCACGCCCTACGCTCTACCCTCTGCCTGCCGCCCTCACTCCCCGCGCTCGTCTACTAGGCGCTTGCGCTTCCGCCCGTGGACGAGCGTTTGGGGAGGGAAAAAACGAAAAGCCAGCCGGTACATCCCACAAACCTGATTCGCCCAGACATCCGGGTAACGGGATTCCAGGTTCTTTTGCACTTCATGCTCAACCGCAGTGGCGGCAATCCCGTTCGTTAATTCCAGCCGGAACTCCAGAATGTCCCGCAAACCTTCCTGCCGGACAGCCACCTGCCAGTTTCCTGAAATGCCCTGAACGCCCTCCAAAACCTTTTCAAAAATCTCCGGGTACATGTTCCCCGCGCCCATCACCACCATTTCGTCCCGCCGCCCCCGGATGGGGGCGACCCTGCGGACGGTTGTTCCACACGGACAGAAACCTTCCAGAAAGCGCGTGATATCCCGAACGCGGTACCGGATCAGCGGCCAGGTGCGGCGCGAAAGCGTCGTCACCACAAGTTCGCCATACCCCTCGGAGTCAGGCTCGATAATCTCGAAAAGCAAATTAAATTCGTCCAGATGGTAGCCGTGGCGCTCGTGGCACTCCATCCCGGCGCCGCCGCCCATTTCCGTCGAGCCGTAACCAAGAATAACTGGGGCTTGCCAGACCTGCTGGACGTAATTCCGATAAGCTTCCGTCATGCGGTCGCCGGCTGCAAAGATCAGCTTCACGGGCAAGACTCCGCGCTCTTTCGCAATCTCACTCAAGCTGACCAGCCAAGTGGGATCAGCCACGATCACGTTATAACGATAGCGGATCATCTGTCGTAGACTTCCTGGGGGT
>JAJYHU010000276.1 GCA_021784615.1 Acidobacteriota bacterium
TCTCCTTGGTGTACTGGATCTGATTTGGCGTTGCCATAGATGTCCCTCCGGTTTGGAATTGGCACAATCGGGCTGACTTCAATCCCTGTCCATGGTATCAGAGAACCACGTCCAACATCGCTTCGATTGCCCGTCCGTGGCGGCTGCTACCCGTTTCCCCTGAGGGTTACTTTTTCCAGTCACGATAATACTCTTCAAGGCGCATCGAGAACTCCGCCGGAGATTCACCGGGCCTGATCCTGGTAATATCGCCGATCCACAATTGCGCTTTGCCCCTGCGGGGATAGTACCGGGTGCGGGGCCAGAGATCGTAGAGCCCTTCGAGCAATAGAGGGACAACCGGAAGCTGGAGCCGTTCCGCCATCACGCCCACTCCCGGCCGAAAGCGCAGCAAACGGCCTTCCCAGGTACGTTCTCCTTCCGGAAAAATCAGAGTCGAGTATCCCTTTTCAGCAAGCCAACCAGCGTGGCGCAGGGCCTCCTGCGTCCGGGCGGGATCGTCGGAAATCAGGTAGCCGTTGAACACCAGCCTTGTCCAGAAGAGCGCCATCTTTGAATGGCCTCGGAAGGCCCCTTCGCCCATCGCCGCGGCCAGGCGGCGCCGGACGCGGTCCGGCAAGGACCGCAGAATAATAGGCGCGTCAAAGAAGCTCTGGTGGTTTGAAATAAACAGGACAGGCTGGCGGAGTCCCTGGAGTTTTTCAAGGCCGTGAACTTCAGCGCGGACATAAAAACGCAAAAGCGGAAATGCCAGGAGATATTGCGCGGCTTCGCGCGCCACCGCCGCCGGCCACGAAATCTGCCATCGAGGTTCCTTCGGCGCCGCAACAGCCCGCTCCAGGTAGGACCTGATTCGAACATTACGTAGTCCTGCCCCGCTTCCATCCCGCTCTCCGCTGGAGACGCCAGACGGATGCTCACCGGTCCGTGGCGGCATTTGAAGCAGATTCTCAACATCTGCAATAGTTTGCGCCTGGCCTAATGTCTGCTCATCAAACTGATAGCCGTGCGCTTCAAGCCAAGTCAGCAATTCAATACGATCGAGCGAGGAAATACCCAGGTCCTCCGCCAGCCGCGCCTCCGGACGGATTCTCTCGGCCGGCGTGCCAAGCTGAACCAGAAAGCCGCGCCAGTCCTCTGTTTCGCTGGCGACGATTGGAGGGCCTGGCGGGCCTGCCTCGCCGTTCAACCAGTTGGCAATCCGGGTCCGCTGAAGCTTTGAGGTTGAGAGAGTGCGCGGAAGCAGGGGTTCCGGCCAGAGGGAAAAACCGCGAATCCGTTGGTGGGGCTCAAGCAAACTGTTTGCCCGGCTAACGGCAGCTTCGACATCATTCGCTCCGGCGCCCGCCGCAGGAACTATCACGGCATGAACCAGCATTCTCTCATTGGCGCTGCCGCCCACCTCGGTTACGGACCTTCTTCCCACCACCGCGGCTTCTTCAATGGCTGAATCCTCTCGCAAAACTTTTTCCACGTCGTCAGGGTAAACGTTCAGCCCCTCGGCTGTAACAATCACTTCCTTCTTGCGACCCAGATAAATCAGATTGCCCTGCTCATCAAACCGCCCCAGGTCGCCCGTATGCAGCCATCCATCCTCGAAACTTTGCCGGGTGGCTTCCCGGTCCTGGTAGTAGCCGGGTGAAACGTTGGCGCCCCGCACCAGAATTTCACCATCCTCGGCGATGCGAGTCTCCGCTCCAGCCAGAGGCCGACCCACCGAGCCGCGGCGAATCTTGAAAGGATGGGTAATGGTGATGGCCGGAGCCGTTTCCGTCAGTCCATAACCCTGGATCACCGCGTAGCCTAAGCTGTTCCAGAGCGATTCGACCTGCGCAGGGAGCGTCGCGCCACCCGATACAAAGGCCCACATCTTCCACCCCAGACGCTGATGGACGCGGCGAAACTTCCACCACCGTCTGGGAATGGACCAGTGCTCTTCTGCCGCTCGCTCAAGGTCCGACTGGGAGGCGTCACCGCCACTCCCAGTAAGCTGCGCCCGCGCCCAGGCGCCCATGGCCTCAAGCTGTTGAGGCACCGAGACCATTACGGAGGCTCGGCGGTCATGGATGACGCGGGCCAGTTTAGCAGGCGACCGGCTTTCGGGAAAAATGACCACCCCGCCGAGAAATTGGGGAATAAATAGCGCCGTGACTTGGCCGAACAGGTGGCTGAGCGGGATCAAATGCACAAAGCGAATTGGCCGAAACGGAATACTGAGGGTTTCGTAGCGCCGGATTTCGCGCTCCACCGGTTCCAGGTTCGCAAGCAGGTTGCCGTGCGTGATCATGACTCCGCGCGGCTCCGCCGTCGTGCCTGAGGTGTAAACGATTTCCGCCAACGAATCGCGGCCGGCCACGACAGGCACGTCAGCCTCCGCGGGGGCTAAGGGCAGCGTCTCAAGGTTGCCGATAAAGAATTGCTCAATTTCCCCGATCTGCGGCTGCTCCTTTTCATCGCGCTTGCCCATTCCGCGGTCCGTGATCAGGAGAGAAGCATGATTCCTTTCTGCAATGCGTCGCAAAAAATCGGCCGAGAATCCTGCATCAACCGGAACCACCGTTGAGCTAGCCAGCACGCATCCGTAAAAAGCCATTGCCCAGCGAGCCCCCGGCGCCGCCCACAGCAGGATTCGGGGAGCTTCACGTCCCGGTTCCGGTCCGAGGCCCTTTGAACGCAACCAATGCGCAAACGCCCGGGCCCGTTCCGCCACCTGGGCGTAACTGTAGAACTGTGAACGGTAGACACCTTGCTCAATGAAGGCTGTCTGCTCCCCACGATTCGCCATGCGCAAGATATAGGATGAAAGCATAGGCGGAGGTCTCAT
>JAJYHU010000186.1 GCA_021784615.1 Acidobacteriota bacterium
CTCGAAACCAGCCGCCGTGAAATCCTACTCCGGAAATACCACTGACTGCCTGCAAGCGTATGTCGCAAAGCCTTGGGAAGCAATTGGGTGATTCCACGATTTCGTTTGTTCAAGTACCGGATGCGCCTGGGGGATTGACCTTAAAAGCAGAAGACGGAAATAGGAAAAGCGATGCACATTCAGAAGCGGAACTGTGGGAACGCGCCCTAGCTTGGTTACTCAGAGTTTGGTAGCGCTACCGGGAATCGAACCCGGGTCTCCAGATTGAGAATCTGACGTCCTAACCCCTAGACGATAGCGCCATTCAACTCGTACAACTTTTCTAGCATCGAGTTCAAAGGGATGTCAAGCGAGAGAACTTTGCCGAGGTGCCGCATGCTTCGAGGCAAGCGCGGCGGCTTCGGATTGCAGGGTCCGAGAGGCTCGCACCGCTCAAACCCGGTCAGTACTTCGTCACTGAGGAGAAATTGAACTCTCCGACCTTCATGGCTGGAACAACCATCTCAAAGGATTCTTCCCCGGCGGTGCGTTGCGGAGGTCCCATCATTTCAACCTGTCCCAGCATTTCAATCAGGCTTTGGTTGAAGCGCAGGTTCTTGATCCCATGGCGAACCTCGCCGTCTTCCACCCAAAACGTCCCGTCGCGGGTCATGCCCGTCAGGATTTTCTGATAAGGATCAACTTCCCGGATATACCACAGGCGCGTCACCAAAAGGCCGCGGGGAGTTGCGCGGATCATCTCCTCGATGCTCGACCTGCCACCGTCCATGACGATATTCATGGGCGCTTCGCCGTACTCATTGGGAAGCTGGAAACCGTGGCCGGTGGGTTCTTTGCCAACCTTCCGCGCCGTCGCTCGCGCGTAGACAAGGTTCTTGACCGTGCCCTGCTCCACCAGGGACACGCGCTGCCGCGGCATCCCTTCGCCATCAAAGGGAGCGCCGGCCTGCAGCGGATGAAAAACGTCATCGCGCACCGTCACATTTCCGCCAAAAAGCTTTTCTCCCACCCGGCCCGTCAGGCAGCTGCGGCTTTCGTGGACGGCCAGGCCGCCGAAGTCGAAGAACAGAAAACCCAGCAAGTCCAACACCGCGGCGGGTTCCAGGATCACGCTATACTTCCCCGGTGTCAGATCCTTGGGCTCCCGGCTTTCCAGGGCCTTGCGCGCGGCGCGGTCCGCCAGCACCCCCGGCTCCAGATCCAGGCAAGAGGTTGACGTTTTCTTGGCCCAGCCCGAGCTTCCTTCCAGCAACATGGTGATGGAGAATTCGGAAGAAGTTTCTTCGTGGTGCGCCTCAAGGCCTCGCGAGTTGAACAGCGACGTTGAATAGGCGCCGCTCGAATACACACCCGCCGCCGTCAGGCCGTCGGTTTCAGCGCGCGCTACAGCCTGCCGAACCGTTTCCGCGCGGCTGCGCGGGCTCAGTTCAGCGGTTTCGCTGTGAAAGCGGTCAACCGCCCGGTACATTTGCGCTCCGGGCATCACCAGCAGCTCAGGATTGGCGGGTTGAAGCCGCGCCAAACCGAGCGCCGCCTCACAAACCTCGCGAATGGAATTCTCATCCAGTTTATTGGTGCTGGCGCGCGCTGTCCGATGGTCAACCACTGCGCGAACGGACAGGGCAACGCCGTCCTCCGCGACGTTCTGATGGATGCAATTATTCGCGAACCGCGTCAAAGAATGCGAAGACGAGGTAATCTGAGCTTCCGTCTCTTCAGCAGTCGAATACTTGAGAACTTTGTCGAAGATTTCCTTCGCGCGTTTACGATTCAATAACATTTTTCAAAAACCACCCAAGGTCCGTCCCAAAAACTCAGTTTGAATACGCCACGCCCACTTGAACTTTGCGAAAGCGCGCCGGAGAAGCTCCATGCCCGGTTCCCATGGTTTGCATGGGCTGGCCCTTGCCGCAATTGGGCGTACCCCACAGCACCCACTCTTCCGGGCCGCAGATGCCGTCACAGGAGTTCCAGAACTCCGTGGTAATGCCGCCGTAGCTGGGATTCTTCAACATGCGCGTCTTCTTGCCATGCTTAATTTCCCATCCAATCTCAGTCCCAAACTGGAAATTATACCGGCGGTCGTCAATCGACCAGCTCCGGTTTGTTTCCATGTAAATCCCGTCTTCCGTGCCGGCAATCAACTCTTCAAGGCTTCCCTTGCCCGCAAGCAAGCTGACGTTGGTCATGCGGATCAAAGGAATGCGGTTCCAGCTTTCGGCCCGCATGGCGCCGCTGGAGCGATTCAGGCCGATGGCCGGAGCCGTTTCCCGCGACGAGAGATAACCCACAAACCTTCCGTCCTTGATGATCGGGGTGCACTGGGCAGGCACGCCTTCGTCGTCGTAGGCAAAAGTACCAAGCCCCGGCCCGTGCGCGGGCGTGGCGTCCGCAACCACGTTCACAATCGCCGAGCCGTACTTCAGGTTATTCAACTTATCGAGCGTCAGAAAGCTCATGCCGGCAAAGTTCGCTTCAGTTCCCAGCACGCGGTCGAGTTCGATCGGGTGCCCGATTGATTCATGGATCTGCAATCCAACTTGCGAACTTCCCAGAATGATATCCCGCTCGCCCGCCGGACACTGGTCGGCAGTGTGGAGGGCCACCGCCTCTTCGCCAATCTGGGGAGCATGTCCGAGCAGATCAAGCTCTTCAATTAACTCATAGCCTTTTGTCTGGTATTGGCCTCCGAAGGAATTCGGGTATGACCGCCGCTGGATGGCATTCTCCGCAAACGAGGTGGCCACAAACCCCGCACCGGTCAGGGTCTTGATCTGGCGAATCTCAGAGCCAAGCGTCGAAAGGAAAAGCTGCTCAATG
>JAJYHU010000427.1 GCA_021784615.1 Acidobacteriota bacterium
CGCGCCCCGCTGAGACGTTGTAATTTTCATCGAGGACAGACGAACTTTTTGATAACAGAGTCCACGCCGCATTCAGGGCGCGAGTCCTGCTACAGGACCGCAACCCGAAAGCTCTATCGAATAGACCTGGCGGATCTGTGCCGGGGGTGATCGTAGGCTGAAATCAATTCTGTACGATGCAACCCCGTGTATTGATTGCAAGCTGTGCGAAAAGGCCTGCGCCGACCGAAACAAGCTTCCTTACACGGAAGCCGTGGCCGCGGAGGAGAAGCTTTCATCACACAAACTCACGGCTGTTGTTGCCAAAGGGGACAAGTTCATGCGGCGGCTCTGCATGAATTGCGAGGATCCGACACTGTTCTTCCTGGGTCGCGATTGGGTTGCTGCTGCCGATTGCTCTGCTGATCAATCCGTGCATCCGCCGAACCGCCGGCGGCCTTTGCCTCTCCGCCGTGCTGGTGGTTCTGGGTTTTGTGACCAACCGGCTTAACGTGAGCATTACGGGAATGGAAGGCGCGGCGGGCGTGCACTACATTCCCAAATGGACGGAAATAGCGGTGACGGCAAGCATCATCGGAGCGGGCTTTGCGATCTTCGCGCTGGCGGTCAAGCATCTGCCCATCTTTCCAACCGCCGCCGGGCAGGAGGCTTCAGCTCCGGCCCGTCCCCTAACTGAGATGCCCCATGCGTCTCTCTGACGCTAGAACGGCGATCTCCAGGCGTTGGGCCCACAGCATCAGCGCCAAACTGGTGATTCTTCTCGTTGCCATGATGTCGGTGGTCTTTGGGCTGCTTGGCTATCTGAACATTCGGTTGCAGAGGCAGCAGCTTGAAAAGAGCACGCTCGAGAGCACCGAACGCGTCAGTGATGTCATCAAGCGAAGCGTCTCCTATTACATGCTTCGCAACCAGCGTGACGGCCTTTACCACACCATCAGGGAGATGGCGAATGAGCCGGGCATGGTGCGCATCCGCATCATTAATCATCAAGGGCGCATCAGTTTCTCGTCGGATCCCGACGAGATCGACACCTTCGTCAACAAACAGGCGGAAGCCTGCTACGGCTGCCGCAGCCAAGCTGAGCCGCTGACCCGGTTGAATCGTCCGGACCGCTTTCGCACGGACCGCCTTGCCGGCGGCCACCGGGTGCTCGGCATCATCAATCCGATTGAGAATTCCGCTGAATGTTCGAGCGTCGCCTGCCATGCGCACCCGGCAAGCGTGACGGTTCTGGGGGTTCTGGATACGGACCTTTCCCTTGACACCGCCGATTCCAGCGTGGCGGAAGGGACGCGCCGCATGCTGGCGTACACGCTGCTGGCCATTGCCGCGATTTCTTCCCTCAGCGTGCTCTTTGTCTGGGGGGTGGTCAACCGTCCTTTGAAAGTCCGTCCTTTGAAAGTTCTTGAAGGCGGAACCGAGCGGCTGGCCTCCGGGGACCTTGGGTATCAGCTTGACGTCCGGCACCACGACGAGCTTGCAGACCTTGCCAGGTCCTTCAATACGATGAGCAGCCAGCTTGACGACGCCCGCAAGGAAATCATCGATTGGGGACGAACCTTGGAGGTGAGGGTCAACCAGAAGACAGAAGAATTAAATCGCGCCCATGAACAGATGCTTCGAGTTGAGAAAATGGCTTCTATTGGAAAGCTGGCGGCGATCGTCGCGCACGAAATCAACAACCCTCTGGCGGGAATTCTTACTTACGCGAAATTGCTGAAGAAGTGGTTTGGGCGCGAGGACGGCAACAAGCACGCAGAAACGCTGGCCGATCTTGATTTGATTGAATCGGAAAGCCGGCGCTGCGGCGAGATCATCAAGAACCTTCTGAACTTTTCTCGCGCGACCTCCATGAATTATGAGCCTGCGCGCCTGAACAGCGTGGTTGACCGGTGTGTGCGGCTTGTCCAGCACCAACTCGCGCTTTCGAACATCCATCTGCACCTGGAACTCGCGCCGGACCTGCCGCCCGTCCGCTGTGACCCTGCGCAGATCGAACAAGTGATTCTGGCGCTGGTCATGAACGCTATTGACGCGATGCCGCGAGGTGGTAATCTCAGTTTGCGCAGCCGCAAGGCGGCCGATTTGCCCCAGGTCCGGATTGAAGTGCAGGATGACGGCGTGGGGATTCCTGCGGAACTGATGTCCCAGATGTTTGAGCCGTTTTTTACCACCAAGGAGCGCAGCCACGGGCTGGGACTGGGCCTCGCGATCAGCCGGATCATCATTGAACGGCACCAGGGGCGCATCGACGTGAAGTCCGAGCCGGGGCGGGGAACGCTGTTTACCATCTCGCTGCCCCTGCAAGCGGCGGCGGTTGCGCCCACGCATGAAGTCGCTAGCGCGGATCTTTAGATCCGCGGGTTTGGATGCTGTAGCGGCGCTCTATGAGCGCCGGGTTTTGGTGGAAGAAGAACCGATCCGGAACGATGGGCGGACGTAGGGGCGGGTCTGTGACCCGCCCTGGAGAGTGACGCGGTTGCCGCCCGTATCGGGATTGCGTATGTGATGGGGGCGGGTTTCAAACCCGCCCCTACGATGGGTGAACGGCCATGAACAAAAAAGGAAATGTCCTGATTGTCGATGATGAGCTGATCGTCCGGGACTCGTTGGGGAAATGGTTCCGCGAGGAAGGCTACGGGGTGGGCACGGCGGAGAGCGCACGGGAGGCACTGGCCCTGCTGGCTCGGCAGGACTGGGACGTCGCGCTGGTGGACATTAAGAGCTTATCCGTAAATACCTATCGTTTGACGCCAGCAGATCATGGCTGCGGCCAGAGTCAGTAGCGCGACATAGCCTTCTTCGGTCTTCTCAAA
>JAJYHU010000283.1 GCA_021784615.1 Acidobacteriota bacterium
TCCTAATTGACACAGTTCGGGGCGGAGAGATGATCTTCCCAGATCAAGGGTGGTGTGTTAGCTTCACTCGCTTGTGATTTTGGTTTCGGCAGCGGCCGGGCCAACCTAATTTCAGGATGCCGCATCGATATTCCTTTACAGGGGTCCAATCAAATTGATGCCTGACCCAACGAACCTTCAGCGGAAGCCGTTGCACGAAATCCACTGCGCCCTGCGGTGGATGGTGATTTTCTTGCTGCTAACCGGTGTTGCCGGCTTCGCGGCGACAGCCAAGAGCGGCCTGCGTGAATCACACTCAAGAGTTGGTATCCGCCTGCTTCGATCCACCAAAATCGTCGAAGATCATTTTGAAGCGGACAGCAGCAGGTGTGATTTAAGCCTCAAATTACCAATGCGCAAGATGATCCGCGCTGCCGTGCCTTGTCATCTGCTGCCTAAACATGATTTTGTTTTCCGCTTGCTGTCTGCTTCGCTTTCCGTCCGCCAGTTACGTTCTCCTCCCACCCTTTCCTAAACAACCCTAGACAGGCCATTGACTCGCGTGCTGGATGTGTAACCCAGGTGCGAGGCACCGGCATTGCCCATTCCAGACTCTTGTAGCGCCGGCCCCTTCTGGGCTTGGGCAAGCGGGGTTCATCGTTAGCTCGACGCAATTCATCCGGAGGTGCATTTGTGGAACAATTTCTAACCCGAGAGGATTTCGAGGCTCTTCACGGTCTGGACACTTGCACGCTGGCGAATGCCATAGAAGCCTTTCAAGTCCGCATGAGGAATGAAGGGTTCACCAGCGATAATAGCGTCCGGTGCGTTTTCAAGCATTTTCCTCCCATGCTCGGATATGCGGTGACAGGCAGAATTCGCACCTCCGCGCCTCCAATTGCCTCTTCCCTTCCGCCCCCGCGGCAACTCAGATTTGCCGACCACACTGACTGGAGGAATCACGTGCTGTCTATTCCTGAACCCCGAGTCGTGGTGATGCAGGATGTGGACCGAAGCCCCGGGGTCGGGTCATTTGTAGGCGGCGTTCATGCCAGCATCTGCAAGGCTCTCGGTTGCGTCGGCTACGTAACGAACGGCGCCGTTCGCGACCTGGAGGCGGTTGAGCGCATGGGCTTCCACCTCTTCGCCGGACATGTGTCAGTCTCCCACGCTTACGCGCATGTGATCAGTTTCGGAGAGCCGGTGGAGGTTGGCGGGCTGCAGGTCCGCCCCGGCGACCTTGTTCATGGCGATCGGCATGGAGTTCAAACCATCCCCTGGAGCGTTGCCGCGCAAGTTGCCAGGAAGTCGGCTGCCATCAGGGAAAAAGAGAGCCTAGTGATGGAGTTTTGCCAGTCTCCGGAATTCTCAGTGGGGGAGTTGCGAACCCTCATTCGAGACATCGAGTTGGCGCTGAGCGCCGACTCAGTGCCTGCGCACGATCAAAATAACCAAGAGGAGCGGGAATGACCACCGATCGGAACATTTCAAGGCAAGCAAAGTGCATAGGAGCCGTATTGTTTTTGACGTCGATTTTTTTGGTAATGCCATCCTGTTCGGTAGGCAACGCCCGTCAGGTCAATGAAACGGAAAACCACCAAATCCCCGAGGTGGGCGTCGTCAAAGTGACCCGTCAGAACTTTTCCAATGCGCTTGAAATCGCATCAGAATTCGTTCCCTATCAGGAAATTAATGTCCACGCAAAGGTTTCGGGCTATGTGAAAAAGCTCTATGTCGACTGGGGAACGCATGTCCGCCGGGGACAGCTCCTTGCCGTCCTTGAGGTTCCCGAGCTCAAAGACCAAGTGAGCCGGGACAAGGCGTCCGTGCAGCGCGGACTGAAAAATGTGGAGCGCGCGAAAGAGGAGTTGGCCCGCGATCAATCCGCCTACGAGGTTGCGGCGCTGACGTATACGCGGCTCCATAAGGTTCAAAAATCACAACCGGGTCTTGTGGCCCAGGAGGAAGTGGACGTCGCGCACGGCAAGGATCTTGAAAGCCAGGCTGCCGATTCCGCCGACCAGTCTGCTCTCGCCGCGGCTCAGGATGATCTGGCGGCAGACCAATCCACCTTGCAGCGGGATGAAGCCCTGGCAAACTACTCTCGCATCACCGCCCCGTTCACGGGCGTTGTAACCCAGCTTGACGCCTATACGGGAGCGCTGCTACCTGCCGGAACCTCCTCCAGCAAGACCGCTCTCGCCCTTTGCCATCTCGCAGAAAATGACCTCCTGCGCTTGGTAATCCCCGTGCCTGAACGCGTTGTCCCGGATGTCCATCTGGGAGAGTCCGTCCGCGTAAAAGTGCCCGCCCTCAATAAGACTTTCACGGGCAAGGTCTCGCGCGTATCGGACCAGATCAGCTTGGATACCCGCACCATGCATACAGAAGTTGAGGTATCCAACCCTAACTATGAAATCGTTCCTGGCATGTATGCCTACGTCGATCTTCCCGTTCAGAGCGCCGCGCATGCGCTGGCAATCCCCATCCAGGCCATCGTACACACCGGACCCGACCAGGGAACCGTCTTAGTGGTCAAGCATAACGACACGATCGAACGGCGCACGGTTCGTCTGGGGGTCGAAACACCCGATATGGCCGAGGCGGTCTCTGGACTGAGGCAAGGAGATCTGGTGGTCTTCGGCGAACAGGCCAGCTTCAATCCCGGCGAAAAAGTGGAGCCTAAAGTTCTTAATCCCGCGGAGCTCATGCCGAAGGCGCAGTAATGTCCAAATTTGCGATCCGCAATCCGCACCTCGTTATCGTAACTTGCCTGATCACGTGTGTTCTAGGGCTGGCGAGCATTGTAAACATGCCCGTCGATTTATTCCCTCACATCAATATTCCCGTGGTTACCTGCGCCACCTTCTACAGCGGGATGCCTCCGGAACAGGTTGAAGCTCAAATCACCAATACCTTTGAGCGCTTTTTCACGCTGGGCAGCAACATTGATCACATTGAGTCCCGCTCGCTTCCGGGCGTGAGCCTGATTAAGGTTTTCTTCACTCCCGGAAGCGACCCCAATGCCGACGTGACTGAAATTTCAAACCTGGCAATGGCGGATCTCCGCCGCCTGCCTCACGGAACGCTCCCTCCGGTGGTATTGCAGACCTCCGCTTCCTTCCTGCCGGTTTGTCTGCTGGCCGTTAAAGGAAAGGGCCTCAGTGAGACGCAGCTTCGCGACTACCTGCAATACGAAATTCGCGACCAGATCGCGGGTGTGCCCGGAGCAACGGTGCCACCGCCTTTCGGAGGCAAATATCGCTCCCTGATGGTGTATGTAAATCCGCTGAAGTTGCAAGCGCTCAGTCTGAGCCCCATGGACGTGGTGAATGCCGTGAACACCTCCAACCTGATTCTGCCTGCGGGTGACGTGCGAATCGGGTCTCTCGATTACAACATATATACCAACGCCCAGGTGCCATCTCCCAAAGCATTAAACAACATTGTCCTGAAAACGGTGGGCCCAAAGAATGTCTACGTTTCGGACGCGGGCCATGCCGTTGACTCATCCTCACTCCAATACAACATCGTGCGCATTGACGGCCAACGCTCTGTTTATGTGGGGGTGATGAAACAAGGAGGCAACACCAACACCATTCAAGTGGTCGATGGAATTCGCCAAGCGATCCGGCACCTCCGCGCCATCCCGCGGCAGATGAAGGCAATGGTGGTGTTCGATCAGTCGCAATTTGTTCGCCAGGCCATCCACACGGTCATGGACGAAGGAGGCATGGGACTCATCCTCACCGGGCTGATGATTCTCCTTTTTCTGGGCAGCCTTCGCGCCACGAGCGCCGTATTTCTCTCCATCCCGCTTTCCGTTCTGGCTGCCGCGGTTTTGCTGGATCTTCGCGGAGACACGATCAATGCCATGCTCCTCAGCGGACTGGCATTGGCTTTTTCTCGGCTGATCGACAACTCCGTGATTGTGCTCGAAAACATTTACCGGCATATGGAACTGGGAGATTCCCCTACGACAGCCTCTGAAGCCGGCACGAATGAAGTGAGCATGGCCGTCTTTGCCATCACCCTGGCCACCATCGTGGTGTTTTTCCCGGTCACCATGCTTTACGGGGTCAGCAAGTTCCTCTTCTCGGCGCTCGCCTCAGGCGTGGTGATTTCTCTTATTGCTTCGTACTTTGTTGCGGTGCTTGTGGTTCCACTTTATTGCTCGCGTGTTCTCAAGCGCCTAACGGCTGAAAAGAAGGAAGGCGCTCCCCGCCGGGAGGGATTGGGCAAACGGCTTTACAACGCCTTCAACACCCGCTTTGAGCAAATGCTGGACCGCTACGAAGGATGGGTTCAGAAATCCCTAAATTATCCTCGGGAGGTCATTGGCACTTTCATCGGAAGCTTTGCTTTGAGTTTGCTGCTTTATCCCCTGTTGGGCTTCTCCTTCTTTCCGCGCACGGACGCAGGCCAGTTCATGATCAACCTGAAGGCCCCCACGGGAACCCGGCTTCGCCTGACGGAAGACTACGTGCGCAGAGTGGAAAACATCATCCGCCGTGAAGTCAGCCCACACGACCTGAATACCATCGTTTCGAATATCGGCCTCACTTCCGGCTTTGAATCTCTATTTACGCCAAACGCCGCCATGCACACGGCATTTGTCGAAGTGGGCTTGAATCCAGACCATTGGGTCAGCAGCTTTCGTTACATGGACAAAGTGCGCAGCCAGATCGCGCGGCAGATTCCTCAGCTTCGAACGTACATTCACTCGGGCTCTCTGGTTGAGTCCGTCCTCGACCAGGGAGCTCCGGCACCCATTGACGTCCAGGTCACCGGAATGAACCTCCGTTCCGATATGGGTATTGCCGAGAGGCTGGCCGGCAAGATTCGGCGGCTGCCTGACATTAGTGATGTCTATATTCCCCAGGATATGGACTACCCGGCGCTTATGATTGACCTTAACCGCACCCGGGTAAGCGAGCTGGGCCTCACGCCCAAGGAGGTGGTTGACAACGTCATCACTGCCTTAACCTCCAACCAGATGATCGGGCCGGGCTACTGGATCGATCCCAAATCCGGCAACCAATACTTTGTCTCCGTCCAGTACCCCAGCAACAAGGTCCGGTCCGTGTCCGATATCGAGACGATGCCGCTCCACGACCCGCGACTCAAGGTTCCAACGTATCTGGATCAGTTATGCCGGATTCATACGAATGTCACAGCAACGGAAGTCGACCATTATCAGCTTGAGCGGGCCATCGACATTTATGTCAAACCCAGGGGTGAAGATCTTTCCCGGCCTTATGACGCGATTCAAAAGATTATCGCCTCCACCCCGTTGCCCAGCAGCAATTTCCGCGTCGCGATCCATGGGCTGGTGATCACGATGGAAACATCCTTTAAAAGTTTTGCATTCGGGCTGATGATCGCCGTGCTGCTCGTTTACCTGATTCTGGTGGCCCAAACGCAATCATTTATGGATCCGTTTTTAATCTTGCTCGCCATCCCGACGGGGCTCACGGGAGTGTTGCTCATTCTCTTTCTAAGCGGCACAACGGTGAACATCCAGTCCCTGATGGGAGTGCTCATGATGGTCGGCATGGTTGTTTCAAACACCATTCTGATTGTCGATTTTGCCAAGCGGCTTGAACAGGAAGGCAAAACCGTCCGGGAGGCGGTCATCCTTTCTTGCCGCATCCGCTTGCGCCCCATCTTGATGACTTCATTGGCGACGATTGTGGGGCTGCTACCCATGGCCTTTCAACTGGAGGCGGGGAGCGCGGCATACGCGCCCTTGGCTCGGGCCATCATCGGCGGCCTGTCGTTTTCGGTGATCCTCAGCATTTTTGTGATTCCGTCCGCCTATTTGCTGGCTTATCAGAATCGAAGACAGGCGCCGGAATCAAACGGTCTCCAGCAGAATGATTGATCTTATTGCGGCATTTCGCGCACCGCGCCACAAGGATCTGCCGGCCCGGAGACCTGAGCGGTTTCTATAGGGAAATAGGTTAAGACCCTGGCACTGGGCCTGACGTCAACGGTAGGAACGGAATAATGGTTAAGTTTTGTCTTCGCCACCCCTATCTGGTTGTTGTGAGCTGCCTGATTGTTTGCGTGATGGGGCTGACAAGCGTGGTGCGCATGCCGGTGGACTTGTTTCCGCCGATCAACATTCCCGTCGTCACCTGTGCTACGTTTTACAGCGGCATGCCTCCCGCTCAAGTTGAAGCACAGATCACAGATACCTTCGAGCGCTTTTTTACCCTGGGCAGCAACATCGAGCATATTGAGTCCCGTTCGCTGCCAGGCGTAAGCCTGATCAAGGTGTTCTTTACACCCGGAAGCAACGCAAACGCGGACGTGACTGAGATCTCGAACCTGGCGATGGCGGACTTGCGCCGGCTGCCCCACGGCACCCTGCCGCCCGTGGTGCTGAGCACCGGCGCCTCATTCTTGCCCGTCTGCCTGCTGGCGGTGAAGGGCAACGGGTTGTCGGAGACGCAACTCCGCGATTATCTGCAATACGAAATCCGCGATCAGATCGCGGGTGTCCGCGGCGCCACTGTGCCTCCTCCCTTTGGCGGGAAATATCGCATGGAGATGGTCTACGTAAATCCGCTCAAACTCCAGGCGCTCGGCCTGAGCCCCATGGACGTCGTGAACGCCGTTAACCAGTCCAACCTCATCCTTCCCGCCGGCGACGTGCGGATCGGCCCCTTGGATTA
Source organism: Acidobacteriota bacterium (assembly GCA_021784615.1). GTDB lineage: Bacteria > Acidobacteriota > Terriglobia > UBA7540 > UBA7540 > JAMCXS01. The sequence continues at coordinate 6,660 of JAJYHU010000283.1, forward strand.
CTACATTTATACCAACGCGCAAGTCGCTAATGCCAAGGCCCTGAACCATATTGTCCTCAAAACCGTTGGCGAGAAGAACGTGTACGTTTCCGACGTCGGCCACGCCGTGGACGCGTCCTACTTGCAATACAACATCGTGCGCATCGACGGCCAGCGCTCCGTTTACGTCGGCGTGATGAAACAAGGCGGAAGCACCAATACCATCCAGTTGGTCGATGGAGTTCGCAACGCCATCCAGCACCTGCGCGACATTCCCAAACAGATGAAGGCAATGGTGGTCTTTGACCAGTCGCAATTCGTGCGCCAAGCCATCAGCACCGTCGCAAGCGAAGGGGGAATTGGCCTTTTCGCCACCGCGCTGGTTATTCTACTTTTTCTCGGCAGCTTGCGGGCCACGAGTGCGATCTTCCTTTCCATTCCGCTCTCCGTCCTTGCCGCGCTCTTTTTCCTGTATCTAGGGGGAAGCACCATCAACGCAATGCTTTTGAGCGGGTTGGCGCTGGCGATTCCCCGACTCATCGGCAATTCGATCTTCGTGCTTGAAAACATATACCGCCATATGGAGCTGGGGGATTCGCCTGGGAAGGCGTCCGAGGAAGGGACCAATGAAGTGTCCATGGCCGTCCTCGCGATTACGCTTGCGACCATCGTGGTGTTTTTCCCAGTCACGATGCTCTACGGCGTCAGCAAGTTCCTCTTCGTTGCACTCGCTGCGGGTGTGGTGCTGTCTCTTATCGCTTCTTATTTCGTTGCCGTTGGGGTCGTCCCCCTCTTTTGCGCCAAGACCCTCAAGCCTCTTGTGAACTCGCATGCGGGCGAAGAAGAAAAAACCAGCCGTAAATCTTTTGGGCAGCGCTTTTACCAGGCGTTCAATACCCGATTTGAGATCATGCTGGATGCCTACGAGCGATGGGTTCAAAAGACGCTCGACTATCCGCGGGCCGCGCTGCTGGGATTCGCCGGAATTTTCGCTTTGAGTCTGCTTCTTTATCCCTTGTTGGGTTTTTCTTTCTTCCCCCGGACGGACGCCGGCCAGTTCATGATCAATTTAAAGGCGCCCAGCGGTTCACGGCTGGGAGTGACTGAGCAATATGTGGAGCGGGTTGAAAACATCATCCGCCGCACAGTGAGGCCGCGAGATTTGAACACGATTGTGTCCAACATAGGCCTCTCATCCGGTTTTGAATCCTTGTTCACGCCAAACGCTGCCATGCACACGGCCTTTATTCAAGTGGGGCTTAACGCCGATCATCGCGTCAGTAGCTTCAAGTATATGGATGAAACCCGGCAAAAAATCACCCGGCAAATTCCCGAGCTCCGAACCTATTTCCATTCCGGCTCGCTGGTCGAATCTGTTTTAGATCAAGGCGTGCCCGCGCCCATTGACATCCAGGTGAGCGGCATGGATCTGAATGCGGATATGGGCATTGCCCGCGAGTTGGCCGGCAAGATCCGACGTCTCCGTTCCATCAGCGACGTTTACATCCCGCAGGACATGGATTATCCGGCGCTGCAAATCAACCTCAACCGCACGCGCGTCAGCGAGTTGGGCCTGACGCCTAAAAGCGTCATCGACAACGTAATCACGGCGTTGACCTCCAACCAGATGATCGCACCGGGATACTGGATTGACCCCAAATCGGGGAACCAGTACTTCGTCTCGGTCCAGTTTCCCCCTAAAACGGTAATCTCGCTGGCGGATTTGGATACTCTGCCCCTCCATGATCCCCACCTGCATTCGACGACTTACCTCGATCAGTTGTGCACGATTAAGCCCATCCTGACTCCCACCGAAGTGGATCATTATAAGTTGGAGCGGTCCATTGACGTCTATGTCAAACCCAGGGGCGAAGACCTTTCCAGGCCGGCCAAAGCCATCCAGAATATCGTCGATCACACGCCGCTGCCCAGCCGCAACTTCCGGGTCAACATTCGCGGTTTGGTCAATACCATGGAGACTTCATTCCGCAGCTTTGCAACCGGCCTCATCCTGGCCACTTTGCTGGTGTATTTGATCCTGGTGTGGCAATTCAAGTCTTTCATGGACCCGTTTTTAATCCTCTTGGCCGTGCCCCCGGGCATCACAGGAGTGCTGCTGGCGCTTTTCCTGACCGGCACTACCGTCAACATTCAATCCTTGATGGGCGTGCTGATGATGGTCGGTGTGGTGGTTTCCAATACCATCCTGATTGTCGACTTTGCCAAGCAACTGCAACAGGAAGGCCGCGGCGTGCGCGACGCGGCGGTCCGCTCGTGCCGCACACGATTGCGGCCGATCCTGATGACTTCTTTGGCGACGATTGTCGGCTTGCTTCCGATGGCGTTCCAATTGGAAGCTGGGAGCGCCGCGTATGCTCCTTTGGCACGGGCAATCATCGGAGGACTGTTAATCTCCGTCATCGTTAGCGTGTTTGCGATCCCGGCCGCCTACTTGCTGGCTTACCGAAACCGCGCAGTTGTGGCGGAGACTCAGGCTTCTCCCGAAGCATGAACTTGCGATGAAACAGGAACGGCCTCGAAAAAACAGACCCCGGCGAATTGAGAATGCTGCAGGGCGTTAATTTACGGCAGGTAGGAAATTGGAGAAGAACTAATGAAGAAAAAAGCTTTTTCAATTCTCAGCACTCTTGCGTTGGCTTTTGGAGCGATTCCAGCAAAGGCGCAAAAAACGTCTCCGCTTACCTTGCGCCAGGCTGAGCAGATTGCGCTAAAGAAACACCCGAGCATTTTTGCAGCGCAAGATGACGCGCTCGCCTCAAACCAGGTGGCAAGGGAAGTGCGCTCCGCCTACTTTCCAACGGTGGAGGGTGATATAACCGGTTCCGTGGCTGACCGCGGCACCCGGATCGGAGCGGGATATTTAACCGACTCCAGCCTTTTCAACCGCTTTGGGCAAGGGATTTCCGTTGGCCAGCTCGTTACCGATTTCGGCCGCACCAAGAATTTAGTGGCAACCGCCAAACTGCAAGCCCACGCCGCTCAAGAAGACGCCCAATCAACTCGTTATTCAGTTCTGTTGGGCGTCAACCAGGCGTTCTTTGAAGTGTTGCGTGCTCAAGCCCTCATGAAAGTTGCTGAAAGAACCCTCTCAGAACGCCAAGTCGTGCTAAACCAAGTGTCGGCTCTGGTAAAAAACAATCTGAAATCCGGCCTCGATCTGAGCTTTGCCCAAGTGAATGCCGCCCAAGCAAAACTCTTCGAGATTCAGGCACAGAATAACCTTGAGATATCCCGCGCCGACCTGGCCCGTGCAATAGGCCTCGTAAAGATTCAACCCTACACTTTGGTCGAAGCGCCGATGCCTTCCCGGCCGCCGGCCACTCCGGGGCCGCTTGTGAATGAGGCGATGCGGAGACGCCCGGAAATCCTCAGTCTGAGCCTGAGAGACCAATCAGCTTACAAATTCGAGCGCGCAGAAAAAGACCTTTCCCTGCCCAGCGTCACCGCGGAGGGCGTCGCCGGCGCAATCCCGCTGATCACCCAGTTGACGGCTCCGCGATTGATTCCCAATCATTATGAAGCTGCCGCAGTGAATATCAAGATCCCGGTTTTTAACGGCCATCTCTTTGCTGCTCGCCGTGAAGCGGCTTTACTGCAAGCCCGTGCCGCTGATGAAGAGTTGCAGAATATGAAGGAGCGCATCGCTAGAGACGTCCGTGTGGCATGGGCCGACGCGGTCACCAGCTATCAGCAGATCGGCGTGGCCAACAAGTTTCTCCATCAAGCCAAGCTGTCCATGGCTCTCGCGCAGGGCCGGTATAAACTTGGGCTCAGCTCCATCGTTGCGCTCTCCCAGGCTCAACTCAATGAAACTCAGGCTGCAATTCAGGACGTCAACGCAAAGTACGACTTTGAGAACCAGAATGCCATGTTGGAGTATCAAACCGGCACGTTGCAATGACCCGGATCAAGCACTTTATTGTGACGCGTAGCTTCCGAAGCCGGATTTTCTAATCCCAGTTCCTTGACCTTCACGGGCGAAAACAAGAAGATGGAAGGTTGGTGGGCGTCTCCTGATACGGCAGACTTGCATTCGCCAGGGATTTCCTGCTCTTGCCAGCGTGCCGCGCCTGTGGCCGAGCGCTTCGGCCACAGGCGGGCGAAGCAAACGTCTGGGGGGAAAATAATAGATTCTTGTATCATTGGATCCTGGGCGCTCATTTTCCGCTCGCGCAAAAGCGAGCGCGGGACGCAACGGTAGATGAAACGCATTGTTGTTTTCTTGAACAGCCGCATTTCATAATGGTCGTTATTTTGTGGGATCACAGGCCTTCAACAACCTGCGCGCGAGGCGGCGATAAGAAGCCAAAGGGAGGTTTCGGATCATGGAGGAACAGCAAGGGTTGAGAGCAAACCAATATTCAGCCTGCCGGCGAACGCGCCGAGCCTCACGCAGCCTGGTTTCCGCTGCGGTGACCTTGATTGCTTTGGTTCTGGTTTGCCTTGGCAACAGGGGGGTGGCTCGCGCCAGCACCATCTCATCGGCCAAGACAGGCATCGCGGTTCACTTAAATAAAACGTCGGGCCAGTACCAGATCACTTCGCAAGATCCCGCGTGGAGCTTTGGCGGCAGCCTTGGAAGCGGCGCAAGTGCTGTCCGCAAAGCCACGGGCCACGATCGCGTCGGCGCATACCGGGAAATAGTCTTCACCTGGCACAGCGGAGAGCTGCCGCTTCGGGGGATCATTCGACTCTACCAAAACCAGCGCCTTCTGCTTTTCCGGTATACGTACTTGAAGCAGGCCAGCCCGCCGTCCGTTGCCTTTCCCAGTTTCACCCAAATCCCCGGGCATCTTGATCATTTCAGCTATGAGGACAGGGCTTTCTCACCGCCGCAGTTCGTGCTCGGCCAGTACGGCACCCCCTGGCTTTTCTTTGACCCGAGCGACAACGCCATGGTCATCTCGCCAGCGTCGCATTTCATCATCTCGGTCATGCGCGGCGACGGCGACCATCTGATCTCGACAGGCCTCGATAAGGAACTCAGCAGCGTCCCGGCAGGTTTCACCCAGCAGACTTTGATGGCGATTGGGCCGGGCATCCGCCACACATGGGACCACTGGGGGAAAGGACTCATCAGCCTTGCGGGCAGAAAGCGGCCCGGCAACGAGAGTGATCCCACCCTTAAGTATTACGGCTATTGGACCGATCACGGCGCCAGTTACTACTACAAGTACGATGATAAGCTGGGATACGAAGGCACTCTCAAGGCTGTCATTGAGCAGTACCGGAAGGAAAAGATTCCAGTCGGATACCTCCAGCTCGACAGCTGGTGGTACGACAAAACTTATCCTGGCATCAATCCCCAAGATCGCGTGGGGAAATGGGACACCCGCACCCGGGGGAAGAACACCCGCGGGGGGATTTTGCAGTTTAAGGCGGACGCTTCGCTTTTCCCTCAAGGCCTCAAAGCTTTTCAACGGTCGATTGGCTTGCCAGTCATGACCCACAGCCGCTGGATCAGCGTGCAAAGCCCCTACCGGCAAAAATACAAGATCTCGGGCGTAGCGCCAATCGACACGCGGTTGTGGAACCTGATTGCCGGCTACCTGCAATCGAGCGGCGTCGTAAACTACGAGCAGGACTGGCAGAGCTTTATTCAGCAACATTCGCCGGCTTTCAAAAGCACCATCGGAACTGGGGCGCAGTTCTACAACAAGATGGCGGCCGCTTGCCAGCGCCACGGACTGACTATGCAGTATTGCATGGCGCTGCCCTGCGATTTTCTCCAAGGCAGCCGTTACGGCAACCTCACTTCCATCCGCGTCAGCGACGACCGCTTTTTGCGGTCGCGGTGGAGGAATTTCCTCTACACTTCGCAACTCGGTTACGCGATCGGCTCATGGCCCTGGACGGACGTTTACATGAGCACTGAAACCGACAATCTCCTGATCAGCAATCTCTCGGCGGGTCCGGTGGGAACAGGCGACGCGATCGGGAAGGAAGACCGGGACAATATTATGAAGGCCGTGCGTGCCGACGGCGTTATCATCAAGCCCGACGTGCCCATCATGCCGCTCGACCGCATGTATATTGCCGATGCCGGCGGCAGCGATTCGCCCTTCATCAGCAGCACCTGGACGCAGGACGGCCCGGTTCGCACCGCCTATGTTTTTGCCTTCACCCGTTCGGCAAATGAGGGCGGCACGGTGAGTTTTAGTCCCGCCGAAGTCGGTATTCACGGTCCCGTCTATGTCTTTGATTATTTTGCTCACAAAGCGCACCCTGTTGCCCGAGGTGAATCTTTTACCGCGCAGCTTGGCCCCGATGGCGTTGGATATTACATCGTAGCCCCCGTCGCGCCGAGCGGGATGGCGCTTTTCGGCGACAGCGGCAAATTCGTGTCCATGGGGAAAGAACGAATCGCCTCACTTGCCGAGGGCAAGGGCTCTGTGAAAGCTGAAGTCCTGTTTGCCGCGAACGGAGGCCCGGTGACATTGTTCGGGGAGTCGACCTCAAAGCCGGAAGTCACCGTCCGGGGCGGCCGTTCGGACGCTATAAGGTATACCAAGAGCGACGGATATTTTTCCGTTCAAGTGGCGCCGGATAAGAACACTCCACCCGTTAAATTAAATGGGAATCCAGTCCGGCGAGTTGCCGTAACCTTTGCGCCGTGATGCGGCGACCAGACAGGCAGAGTTTCCACCTACAGCGGGCGCAAAGAACGACACAGTTCCAGCGATCGCAGGCCGCCGCCGTGGCTGAGAGTTGATGTGCTTGCCTCGAATAGACTCGCGGAACGGACTACTTTTCGATCTCCACGGTGCGAGCCGCGCTCCGGTCGGGGAATTTGACCCAGACAATGTCGTTTTCCTCGTCGTAACGCCAACCGCTCGGAGAACTGTCGAAAGCGGCTTCTGATGCCAAATGGGCAAGAGGTTGTCCGTCCATCTCGACGCCTTTCGGGCGGGTCCGCTGGCAGTGCACCTTGAACTCCATAGAGCGGGCAGGCGGAGTGTACAATCCCTCGCGCGCTGAAACCGCGAGAGTGAGAGTGTG
>JAJYHU010000199.1 GCA_021784615.1 Acidobacteriota bacterium
ACGGTGGCGTCCTGCAATTTGACGGGCGAATAGAGGACGGCGCGGCGGGCGTGCGGAAACGTTTCTTTCACCCTGGCCATGTCCGATTCCATGCCCATATCGAGATAACCGAGTTTGGGCAACTGCCGCAGAACATCGATGTAGGGCGTAATGTTCCAGTTGCAGGTGTGCACCCCGAAGCGCTCGAAGGCCTCGGCGATGCGCTGATCGTGCGGAAGCAGGAAGCGCTGGTAAGTTTCCGGAGAAACCATGTTCACCGTGCAGTTGCTGACCGAGAACTGGTTTATATAAAAACCGGACTCCCGCTGGCGTTGCTGCACCTTTTGCGCCAGCGCGATCATCACCTGCGTGATGGTGGAGAAAAGGTAATCGGCCACCTCCGGCCGGTCAAGCATATCAAAAAAGATATCCTGCCCGCGCAACTGGAAAGCGTTGTTCAGCACGCCCTGCCAGTTCAGGTAACCGTAAATCGCGCCCCACTCGCGCTGAATCGTCTCCATCTGTTCAAAGAGTTCGTCAACCAATGGATGCTGAAGCAGGCGCTCCCGGTCCAGTTGTTCCACGTCCTGCAAGGAAAGCCTATTTTCCGGCTCCAGCGCGGGCCAGCGGTCCGCGCCGTAACGGATCGGCACGCCGAACAAGTGCGGAATCACGCAGGAGCCGTAGCAGCCGGAAACCGTGGCCAGGTCATGGAGCGAGCCGCTCCGCCAGCAGCCGGCTTCCGGGAAAGCACGCAACAACTCCCGCTGCATCCGCTCGAGCGTCTGGTAGCGGTAGAGCGGGTCGCGGTGCCAGCGCTCGGAGAAATCCACGCCGCACCGCAGGTGGAACCACGCCGGCTCAAATCCCAGCGACACGCGCATCGCCGAAGAAGTTCCGTCCTCCGGCTCTCGCCGGGCCCCGGCTGAAATAGGAATGTGATTCCGCAACTGGAGTACGGAGGTTAAAACCGGATTCGCGTTAGCGTTCATATCGGCGTATTGTACATCTAATCAGGCGTAAAGCCAGCGGCGGCCAGCCCACTCGCGGCGGGCCAGCGTGCCCAGAGCAGCGGCTGGCTCGCCTCGACACATGGCGGCGTAATGGCTTTTGCCAATCTGGTTGACACGCCAAGCGCGTTGATGTAAAAGTCTCCTCATTCATTCAACTCACAAAAGGACACAAACGATATGATCGCAGAGACTTCCTGAAGATCAGCACGGCAACCACTTTGGGAGCGGGATTGGTGCGCGGCTTTGCCGCTCCCGCCGCGAGGCCAATCCGCCTGGGCATGGTGGGCGTGGGATCGCGCGGCGCGGAGCAAGGGGCAAAGCGGCGGACAGCTCGCCGCCGGGCACTCCGGGACCGATGAACTGGAAGAATTCCTGTTTCTTGAAGCCGTCCGCAACAAAACCCAAACGCCGATTGACGTTTACGACTCCGTGGTGATGAGCGTCATCAATCCGCTTTCCGAGCAGTCGATTGCAAACGGCGGCGATCCAGTGGAGTGCCCCGACTTCACGCGCGGAAAGTGGAAAACCAGGAAGCCCGCTTTTGCGCTGGAAGCCTGATCAGGAAGCTTCGGGCTCTGGATGAAAGCGGGATGACTTGAGAAGCTTGACGGTTTCCTGGGCGATGATATTGCCCATGCGGGTGGTGGAAACAGGCCGCTTGCGCCCCGGGATGTCTGGCGTTCGCACACCCTGCTTCAGCACTTTTTCAATGGCAGCTTCGATGGCCAGCGCCGCGCGCTCCATCCGCAATGAATGCCGCAACATCATGGCGACTGAGGCAATGGTGGCAATGGGGTTGGCGCGATTGCGGCCCGCGATATCCGGAGCCGACCCGTGCACCGGCTCATAAAGGCCGGAACGTTCGCCGAGGCTCGCGGAAGGCAGCAAGCCGATGGAGCCGGTCAGCATGGCCGCCTCATCGCTTAGAATGTCGCCGAACATGTTGTTGGTGAGAAGCACGTCAAAGCTGGTAGGCCGGTCGATCAAACGCATCGCACAGTTGTCCACGTAAAGGTGCTCCAACTCGACGTCGCGATAGGACTCGCCCACTCGCGTCACGACTTCCCGCCACAGCCGGGAACTTTCAAGCACGTTGGCCTTGTCAACCGAGGTCACTTTTTTCCGGCGCTGCCGGGCCAACTGGAACGCCCGATGCGCCACCCGTTCAATCTCATGCTCGCGGTAAACTTCCGTGTTGACGCCCATCCGCTCGCCGTTTTTGGAAAAGATCCCGCGCGGGTTGCCAAAATAAATTCCACCCATCAGTTCCCGCACAATCACCAGGTCCGTTCCCCGAACGCGGTCGGGCTTGAGCGCCGAAAGACCCACCAGCGCGTCGATGACGCGCGCGGGCCGAAGGTTAACGTAAACCTTTAATCGCTGGCGCAACTGGAGCAAGCCGGTTTCAGGCCGGTTGTCAGGCCGCCGGGAATCCCAACGAGGGCCTCCCACGGCGCCCAGAAGCACCGCTTGCGCCTGATTGCAAATGGAAATGGTTTCCGGCGGCAGAGGGACAGCCGTTGCGTCGATCGCGCATCCTCCGACCAAGCCGGCCTGGAAGCGGAACCTTGGTCCGCCGACTTCCTCAATGGCCCGCAGCACCTTGAGGCCTTCGGCTATGACTTCCGGTCCAATTCCATCACCAGGAAGGACGGCAACTTTGAACATTCCATGCATCTGATTACACGTATCTTACATGAATAATACGTGAAAACACAAGGTTTTATTGAATTTAAAACAGGCAGTGGAAAAATTCTGTGAAGAGTTAATTGCCGAGTTGATAAATCCTTTATAATCAGTAGTTTGCTTGAATATTAACCCT
>JAJYHU010000174.1 GCA_021784615.1 Acidobacteriota bacterium
CACGGCCACGCTGGTGCATGACGACGTTATTGACAAGGCGGAAACGCGGCGGGGCCGTCCTTCCATCAATGTCCGCTGGGGCAACCACTCGAGCGTCCTGGCGGGCGACTGGCTTTATATGCAGGCCTTCAGCACGGCTCTGGCGGAACGGAACTTCAAGATTCTGGACCTCCTCATCGGCCTGACCCAGGTGATGGTGGAGGGGGAGTTGTTGCAACTGGCCTACCTTCAAAAAAGGGATTTGACCGAAGATGATTATTTTGAGTTGACCTATCGCAAGACGGCCTGCCTGTTTTCCGCATGCGTGCGCGCGGGCGCGCTGCTTGCCGACAAGCCGGAGGAGGAAGAAAACCTGCTGGCCTCCTATGGTGTCAACCTGGGACTGGCCTTCCAACTGATCGACGACGTTCTGGATTTTACTTCGTCCGAAGAGAAGCTGGGCAAACCGATTGGCAATGACCTGCGGGAAGGCAAAGTTACCTTGCCGCTCATCTATCTTCTGCAAGAGTGCACTCCCGAAGAGGCCCAGAAGCTCGCGCGCGTCTTTGAGGACGGCGGCTTTCAGCACGTGGCGTTTGCCGAAATTGTGGAATTGGTGGAGCGGTACGGAGCGCTCGGCGCGGCTCGGACCAAGGCCAGGGAGTTTGCGGAAGAGGCAAAGCGCTGCCTGGAGGGTTTCCCGGAATCCGTTTACAAGGATGCCCTGATATCCCTGCCGGAATTCATTATCGCGCGCGAATCCTGATCAGGTTTTCCTTCACGGCGCATGAAGCTCCCCTACGAAGTTGAGGTCAAGTTTAAGGTCCTCGATCCGCGCGCCTTGAAGAGGCGCCTCAAAGACCTGGGACTTGTGGTGGTCGAGCGGCGGCACTTTGAAGCCAATGTGGTTTTTGACTTCCGTGATTTGCGGCTGCGCAAGGCCTGCTCGCTGCTGCGCCTGCGAACGGAAGGCCGGCGGCAGATTGTGACTTTCAAGGGCGCTCCCCGCGCCTCTGCATCCTACAAGGTCCGACGGGAAATCGAGACGGAGGTCGAGGACGGCGGGGCGCTCCAGAACATCTTTGAGGCGCTCGGCCTGGACCCGGTTTTTCGTTATGAGAAGTACCGAACCGCCTATGCGGAGGCGGGCCGGGGCAAAAAAGCTGCGATCCCGGAGCTTCTTTATGATGAAACGCCGATCGGGAACTATGTGGAGTTAGAAGGGTCGGAGCGTTGGATCGACCACTTGGCCCGCCAACTGGGATACCAACGGAAGGACTACATCACGGCGAGTTATGCCGCCCTTCACCAGGACTATTGCCGGCAAAAGGGCATCCCGACGGGCGACATGGTTTTTTAAATCTCCGTTGGGTTCCTAAGCAGGTTAGACTATAATAAGATTGTTTCCTGCACAGAGTGTTATCACCAGGAGGAGTTTGAAAAATGGAAGGATTGCTTCAACCAACACACCTGTTTTTTATTTTGCTGATTGTGTTGATCATTTTCGGGCCAGGGAAGCTGCCTGACCTGGGTCGAGGGTTAGGAAAAGGTATCAGGGAATTTAAAGACGCCGTCAAAGGCGGCATCGACAAGCCTGCGGAAAAGCCTGAAGAAGAAAAGAAAGGCTGATACCACTCCCTCTTCCTGGTGGGCGCTCAGGTACACTTCCGGCGAACTTCAAGATTGGCTCCGCAACAATCAGGTTCTGGAGTGAGATCTTGCGGGCTCACAAGAGGGGATTGCGCCCGTCAATCTCCTGTCTGCCTTGAGAGGTGGAGTGGGCTTTGCGGCGAGGCGTCATGAGCCTGTGACTGACCTGATTGACGCGCATTTTAGGGCTGTGCTATAAGTTGGAGTTTTAGCTGAATCTCTTAATGCGGTTCGCACACTCCTCGGTAGCTCAATGGTAGAGCATTCGGCTGTTAACCGAAGGGTTGCAGGTTCGAGTCCTGCCCGAGGAGCCAATCTTCTTCTCAGATAGTCAGCAAATCAATCGCACAAAGGGCCGTCAGATGTTTTCGGGTAAAAGAGGCGGCGAGAGTTGCGTTCGGCCTCACGGCCGCCGGCAACGGCATTTACGGGATTCGGTACTTTTCGACGGCCTTCAAATCCACTTCGACGCCGAGCCCGGGTTCTTGCGGCACCCGCACACGCCCGTCCTGGATTTCCAGTAGCTCCACAATCAAGTCGTCCTCGCGAATCAGCTCGCCGAAGATGTCGCTCCGCAGTGTGCAGTTGCGGGCCGCGGCGCAGGCGTGAACGTAGCTCGCCTCCAAAACACCCAGGTCCACTTCACTGCCGTGCCAGCAAGGAATCCCGGCGGCCTCTGCAATGTCCGACAAGCGCACGAAGTTGGCGATCCCGCAGTTGAAATTGAAATAGTCGACCGCCTCAAGCTGAATCGCCCGAATGGCATCCTGAATCATCTGCCCGAGTTCAATGTAAGGAAGCGCAACGTGGAGGGCGATGGGGATGGAGGTTTTCTCGCGCAGAAGCCGGTACCAGCCGAGGTTCCAGCGCGGCACGGGATCTTCCAGGCATTCGACGTTTCCGGCGGCCTCCAAGCGGCGGCTGAAACGCATCACTTCCGCGGGCCGCTCAAACCGTGTGTTGGAGTCGAGAACCAGGCGGAACGCTGGTCCGCATTCAGCGCGGATTCTCTCCGCCCAGGCGGCCACATCATCCTCAAGATTGCACTTGAACTTGATCCCCTTGAATCCTCTGCGATGGGCTTCCGTGGCCTTGCGGACGGCATCGGCGGCCGAGCGCCGTCCGGTCCAGTAATCAACGTCCACCCACTCGCGAAAAGCACCTCCCAGCAATTGATATGCAGGAACCCCGAGTTTTTTCCCCACCAGGTCAAAGATCGCCGCCTCAAAACCGTCATACTCGCGGGACCAGGCAATCGGCAGAGCTCGCAAGTTCATTTTCATGGGGTCCTTGCCCACAAGGCCGGCAATGATCCCGTCAACCACCTTGGGGTTCACTCCCCGATAACTCTCTCCCCAGCCTTCCAAGCCCTCATCGGTCTCGACGCGGTATAGATATTTCCAAATCTCGTCAAACTGGACTTGCCAGGCCGGCTTTCCTTCCATCCCCAGCATGTGCATCGGATCGCGGACTTCAGGGCTGTTGACCGCGTCCGCCCTGGCCGGAACAATCACCTTGATCTTTTCAATCGCTATGATCCGCATGAGTCCTTAATCCCGGCTGATTAATTGCGCCAAAGAGCCTGCATCCGCGGGGATTTCCGCCCCGGTGATGGCGCTCGAATCATCGCTGGCCAAAAAGGCCGCAACGTGTCCAATATCTTCAGGTTGAATGATGCGCGGAAGCGCCTGGTGGCGCTGTATATAACTCTCCAGCCAGCTTTCCAGGTTGGGAGTAAAACGGGAAATAACCTCGCGTGTCTGCTTTCCGTCCACCAGGCCCGGGCAGATAGCGTTCGCCCGGATTCCGTCCGGACCATACTGCACGGCAATGCCGCGGGTCAGTCCAACCACACCCGCTTTCATCCCCGCGTAAATGCCGTAAAGGGGCATGGTGGCGCGAGCGTGGATGGAAGCGATATTGACGATCGCTCCCTGCCGCTGCCGCTGCATGTGTGGAATTGCATATTTGCAGCAGAGCCAAAGGCCGCGAAGATCGACTGCGGCAAGACGGTCAAACTCCTCTTCGCTTGCCTCGGCCACCGGACGGATCAATCCGACGCCCGCGCTGTTGACCAGAACGTCGATCCGGCCGTGCTCGCGGACAACCTGCTCGACGGCAGAGCAGACTTCCTCGGACTTGCTGACGTCGGCCCGCACAACCGCGGCTGCGCCTCCTGCGGCGACAATCTCGTCCCGCACCGCTTCAGCGGCCACGACGTCGATTTCCATGATTGAAACATGGGCTCCTTCGCGGGCGAGAACCCGCGAGATGCCTTGGCCAATCCCGCTGCCGCCTCCTCCGGTAACAATAGCGACCTTGCCTGTTAAACGTCCCATAGCCTGATTTCCCAGGGTAGAAGCCCATTGAAAGCAGCGCAACTGTTGCACCCTTTTCGCGAGTCGTCCCCGGCACGGTCAGTTCCTGCCGTGGAAACTCACGCGAAACCGCGCGGCCGTGCCCGTCCCCAAAAGCGCTTTATTCTAACATACGAGCGCGGCAGGATTGGTTTGGCGATCGCGGCAAGCGCACAGATTACTCCAGCGCTTCAAAGCCTTCTCGAATCATCAAAACAGCAATGATCAGCGCGGCTGCGGGGTCAGCCCACCACCATCCCAGCCAGGCATTGAGCGCTAATCCGGCAAGCAACGTCGCAGAAAAATAGGAGCAGAAAAGGGTTTCCGCGCTGTCAGCAGAAAGCGCGCGGCTGCCCAGTGAGCGTGCCAGGCGCCGCTTGGCGATCCCCAGCAAGGGCATGGTGACAAGCGCGGCGCCGGCAAGAATCATTCCGGCCAGGCTGGCCTTGGGCACGTGATGGAACCACAAGTCGCGTGCGGCTTCAACGCCCGCGTAGGCGCTGAGAAGAAAGAATGTTATCCCAACGATTTTCGCGGCGCGCCGGTCAGCCTGTTCTTCTTCCAGGCGTTGCTGCTTGAACCTCCACAGGAGAGCAAGGCCGGAAGCGACTTCCACTCCGCTATCAAGCCCGAAGGCAATCAAGGCGATGCTCTGGGCCATGATTCCCGCAATGATGGACACGACGATCTCGGCCGTGTTCCAGGCTACGGTAAAGTATTCCAGACGAATCGCCCGCCAGCGCTTGAAACTCAATTGGCTCATATCCTCAGCCATAACGCTTCTGAATCTAAATCATAGCGGCTGTGTTTAGCACGGGAAATTTTCGCTGGTTTAAATCGCGATCTTTCCGCTCATAAAAGCATCTCACCCTTCAGGGGCAAACCCACAAATCATGCAGGTGATTTCGGAGGAGGAGAAACCCATGCAACCAAGAATTGAGCTTCTGAAGGTTTCGCATGATGCCTATAACGCCATGCGCGGGCTGGAGGTTTACGTCCGGCAATCCAGCCTTGAGCCGGCCTTGCTGGAGCTGGTCCGGCTGCGAGCTTCTGAGATGAATGGGTGCGCGTACTGCGTTGACATGCACACAAAAGACGCGCGGGCGGCCGGAGAGACGGAACAGCGGCTTTACGCCACGGTGGCTTGGAGAGAAACGCCTTTTTTCAGCGAGCGCGAGCGGGCGGCTTTGGCCTGGACTGAAGCCGTGACGGAAATCTCTCACGGCCACGTTCCCGACGACGTCTATCAGGCGGCCCGGGAGCGCTTCAGCGAGAAAGAGCTTGTCGATTTAACCATGGCCGTTGTTGCGATCAACGGCTGGAACCGGCTGGCAATCAGTTTTCGCGCGGTGCCGGGCACTTACGAGCCACAAAGCAGAACCCGCACGGCCGGGGAAAACAAATGATACTGCCAGCCTTCATGCCAGCTCCAGGAAGAGGGCTGTGTACTGTGGCGGGTTCTTGATGGCAACTTGTGTTTTTCCGCCATGCGTGGCCACGTCGAGGCTGCGCTCCCGCGGCCAAACCATGCGCGCTCCCTTCACCTTCAGTTTCCGCGGGTTGATCCGCAGCACGACCGCCGGGGCAGCCCGCGTTTCACCCTGCGTTGCCAGCGCCACCGTATTCAGCACCTGTACCAGGATGAATCGCTTGCTCCGGTCATAGAAAAAAGTCCCATGGACGTACTCCGAAAAAGGCTCCGGCCTTAACTCGGCGATCGCGTCGGGCGCCAATTGCCTCATCACGTAGGGGATCCAATCCTGAATCCAGTACGGGCGCCAGTTCATCGCCCAGAAAATCGGCGCCCCCAGATACAATGATTGCCCCTTGCCGAATTTGTTGTACGCCACGGCCGTCCCCGCCGTTTCGGAGCCGGGTGGCGGCGGACCCCAGTTGAACCATTCATTTTTCTTAAGGTCTTGCACCATGAAAGGCAGCCTGTACCTCATCACTTCCTCAGCCGTGGTCCTCTTCAGCCTCAGAAACGCTCCCGGCAGCCCCACCGTGTCTACACCCAGCATCTTCGCCAGTGGATGTCCCGCTGACTCGAGGTAGGTTGCGGTAAAATTCCCCTCGCGGAGTTTGCCTTCCGCGTCACAGGCGTATTTCCGTTCCTCGGAAACATAGTCCACGCCGAAAACATCCGCGAGCGGAAAGTTCGGCCGCCGCTGCCGCTTCTCGTCCAGCAGGCCGCATTTGTAACTCGCGATCAACGTTCCGCCCTGGCCAACCCAGTCTCGAATCGTCTGCGCATGAGCATCTGACAGGACCTCGACTTCAGGCAACACGAGCGTCTCAAACCTACTCAGAGTTTCCCTTGTCAGGCGAAATTCCGGCAGGCTTTCCACGGGCCGGCCTGAATACGTCAGGGTTTCCAGCGCTCCCAGCGTGGAGTGCCGAAAGTCCACCGGCCGCTTCTCTGCGTCAAGTTCTTCGCGGGTGGAGGCGCTATACAACATCGCCGTGCTGCAAACGGGCTGAAGCTCGGGCCCCAGCAGGCAGTCCACATTGCGAACGTCAGCCCAGGTTTCCTTCGCCACCTCAAACCAGCGCTTTGAAAAACCTTCGCCGTCCAACCCGCTGATAATCGGGGCGTTCCCAACAAAGAAGGTTCTGGCGTTCTGGACGATTAGCGCGTCGGCCTCGACGCGGGAAATATTGCCCGGATAAATATCCTTATAGCCTTCGCGCGTAAATATGCCCGCCTGGTAATAGGGCCTGCCCCAGCCCCGCATCAGAATCGAACCGAGAGAAATGCCTGTCGGGCAAGGCAGGGGTTCCGCATAAATGAAGCTCACCTTCTGCATGATGTCGTCAGGGAAGGACTCCGGGCCGCCGTTGAGCGAAATCAACAGTTTTGGCCGGTGGCGGCGGGTGATGGCGATGATTTCATCCAGCATATCCGTCATCGTCCGCTTCTGGTGCCAGCGGTAGCGCCGCTCCCAACCCTCCTTTGTCTTAAACCCTTCCCGATACGGGTCGCCCGGATGCTCCCGGTTCCATGCTTCTTCCGTATGCTTGCAGAAACAGAAAGGATTTGTTCCTCTGGAGTGATAGAGCACAAATTGGATTCCGAAAATATCCAGAAACAGTTCGTCCGCATCGTATTTCGAAAAAATCTCGTTCATCATGCCCAGGACGTACTGCCGATACGGCGCGTCCAGGCAGGCGATATACCATCGAAGTTGCTGCTGTTCGCCCTTTTCATCCACCCAACCCCAATCGGGATGGCTCAGGACGCACTGATTGTTGAATTGCAAACTGTAGTAGCACACCGGCGATATGCCATGCTGGCGGGCCAGAGATACTTCCCTCCCCAACAAATCGTAGTCCAGATGGGGGTGGCGGACAGCAACGTCAGTCGAGTAGTAGGCGTAGCCCCAATGATCCTGTGAATAAACCATCAGGGACCGGGCACCCGAGTCTCGCGCCGCCAGGATCGCATCTTCCACATCGATATTGAAGGTCTCTTGGGGCGGCGTATGAAACTCCCACTCCATCATGCGATAGGACTTGTTGGGAGGGATAATTCCCTTCTTCTTATATTCAGCTTGAAGCCGCACCCGGTCGGGGTAGGTTTCAGCTTCAGCAAGGGAGGCTGCTCCGGGCAGGGCGGCCACGCCTGCTCCTAAGGCTAGAGTTTGGATGAATCGCCGCCGGCTGGGATTGGCGTTTCCATTTTTGCGGAAAGGACCCACGTTAGCCTCCTGTATCTATCAGACGCTTATTACCTTTCGGGCGGCGGCGCAGAGCGCCCACAAAGGTTGTCGTCTCCCAAGGCCCGTGCGGCGCCGAGTCGATGCAACGCTTACCTCTGGGCGCACGCCCGTAGCGGTGCGTCATGCGGGTCGAGATCCACGTTTCGATCTGCTGCACGTCCTCTTATTCTTGCTCGCTGGCGTGCAGGGTTCCTTTTGAAGGTAAGATTCCATTTGTTCAACTGATGCCACAAGGCGCCGATCTTGATCGATACGCCCTGCTCGATCAGGCGTTCGCATAATTCGGCCAAGCTAAGACCCGGCTCCTGTTCGATCCAGGCACGCAGCAGGGGTTCCATCTCAGCCACCTGCGAACGGCGATGGCCGCCAATCTGAAAACTGGTGCGGGTGCCCGTTTTCTGCTCCCGTCTCCGAACCTGGTAAACCCAGACGCGACTGACTTCCAGCCGCCGCGCAATCGCCGTCGGCCGTTCTCCGCGATCCCATGCCCATAACACCCGATCCCGCAAGTCCTGTGAATAGGATTGCATCTCTGCCTCCCCTCCTCTACCGGCAGAGGCATCATAGCATATATTGTTTACACTTAAATTAAAAACGCTCTAGCCTTACGCGGAACTGTTCGCGCAAGCATGCGCCCAGTTGCGGGCCTCCCCCGTGCCTTGCTGAAAAGCCACCTCCGTCAACAAATTCGTTGCCCCGCTACCTCGGGAGGTTGAAATGCGCCCCGCCGGGCTCGGCCCGTGCCGTCCAAATCCCAACTCAACCCGGCAATTCAATTCATTGGTGAGAAATGCGGCCTAGCCGGAGCCTGGCGTCTTGGCGCTTGCAGACTTTCCCTGAGTTTCACATTTCGGGGTCACCCGATTGCCCATCTTACGTGCGCAACCTGGTTTTTGCCTTCACCTTGAGAGTTTGTGCGGGACCCGAAATAATGGAATGTGGAGGCTTTGGCGTTCCCGCGCGCAATCCCATCCGGAGGCCGAAACACCCGGGGGAACACGCGCGGCTTGCGCCCAAGGAACCTACAGGGCTTCGTCGCCTCGCTGGTTGTCGCGGATGCGCACGGCTTCAGCAACGTCAGAGAGAAAGACTTTGCCGTCTCCGATCTTGCCGCTGTGCGCCGCTTTGATCACGGCTTCCACTGCCTGGGCGGCAAGGGCGTCCGACAAAACCACCTCTAGCTTGATTTTGGGAAGCAGGTCGACCGTGTATTCGTGGCCACGATAAATCTCCGAGTGGCCCTTTTGCCGGCCGTGGCCGCGCACTTCACTTACGGTCATCCCTTGAATCCCCACTTCATACAGCGCTTCCTTCACATCGTCCAGTTTGGATGGCTGAATAATAGCTTCCATTTTTTTCATAGTCTTCTGCCCTTTCTTCTACCCTTTACGGGAAATTGAATTAGGCCCGACCAGTCCCTCATGGAGAACCCACAGAGAATCCGGAAATCAACGCCCGACTCATGGATCGTGCGAAACACCCTCGAGGCCGGCAGAAGCCCCGGAAATATCGAGATCTGCCGGTTTACGACTAAAACAGAAACTGAGCAAAGGAGGTGTAACCAAGGTTGTGGCCAACACCAGAACTACCACCAGGGAATAGATCTCGGAGGAAACGAGCCCCGCCGCCCAGCCGATATTCGCCGTGATCAGGCCCACTTCCCCGCGCGGGATCATGCCCACGCCCACAATCAACCCGTCCTGGGCTGACATTCCCTTCAACCAGGCGCCCAGTCCGCAACCAAACACTTTGCCCAGAATAGCGATGATCAAAATCAGAGAGAAGAATCCGAAGTGGCCTCCGAGAGAGCGGGCGTTGATCTCAAGACCGATGGAGGCAAAAAACAGCGGGCCAAAAAAAGAGTTCGTCATGGACCGCAAGTCCGCAATCACTTCCCCGTGCGTGGGGCTTGCGGCAATGAATAACCCCGCCAGATAAGCGCCCGTGATGGCCGCCATGCCGCCTCCATACTGGGCCAGGAAGGCAAACAAGAATCCGATTGAGAGCGCCGCGGCCAGGGGGATATGCGCTCCATGGAAATGGCGCGCCTGCCGGAAAGCGAATCGAATGAGACGCGGCCCCAGCCAGAAGGCAAAGGCAAAGAAAAGCACCATCCGCACGATTGTTCCGCCAAAACTCAGCAGGCCTCCGCCCGCCTGCGCGCCGGCGAAATGCGATTCTTCGGCAATCACCAGCGAAAGCACCAGCAGCCCCAAAACGTCGTCAATCACCGCAGCGGCCAGGATAGTGGTACCGGCGCTTGAGCGGAGCTGGTTCAGGTTCATCAGCGTCTGGGCTGTGATGGAAACGCTGGTGGCGGTCAGAATGGTGCCGATAAACACCGCCTCGGTCCACTTGAACCCAAGGGCGTGGCTGATCACCGCGCTGCCCACAAAGGGAAGAATCACTCCACCGCAGGCGCCCCAAAAAGCAGGTCCGAAAGCTCGCTTCATCCCTTCAATGTCCGTCTCAAGCCCCGCCAGAAACATCAAGACGACCACGCCCAGTTCCGCCAGGACGTCGATAAAGGCGGCGAGAGAGATATGAAGATGCCCTCCCGTGGTGGCCGTGGCGGAAAACCACGAAAACCTCCAGACGTTGATGAGCGTCGGACCCAGCAGCACGCCTGCCAGGAGCTCCCCCATGACGGCTGGCAGCCCGATCCGGGCCGCCAGCCCGCCGGCGGCTTTCGCCAGCAGGATCAACAGCGCCAGGAAGAATAGAACTTGGAGTGAGATGTCCATGTGCATTGTTCCCGGCTGGTGGCACGGCCTTCCGATCCACAAGCTGAGTCTCGGACCGTTGCCCTCCCGGCAACAGGGTTGGGACGTTTGAATCCCTTAGCGTCGGCCTATAAGGCAATCCCGGGTAATGAGGATGGTCACGACGCCGCCACAGCCCAGAATCACCGGCCAAGCCGGGGCTTGAAAGACCCCGATGGCCATGACCGCCACCGCGGCAGCGCAGACAATCGCGATCCGCCGGGCTTTAACCGCCGCTAAGAAATCTGACCGCGCATTCACAGTTGCTGACTCCATCATGATTCAAAGTCTCCCTCTATCGCGCGTACTTAAAGAACATGAAGAGAGTCGGAACGACGACACTCGCCGCCAGAAGCCAGATGGCTCGTCGAGAAAACGTCCGGTTCCAGGTGGGCCGCGCCAGCGCTTTCTCTTCGCGTTGTTTCTGCTCGTGAATCAATTGTCCGACAAGCTTGCGTTCCCCAACCGAAGTAGCACAGTCCAGCGCCTTCCGCATTTCATCGTATCCCTTTTTCGGCACATGGAGCTTGAAGTAAAGCTGCCCCAATTTGAAATGAGCAAAGAAATTTTGCGGCTCCAGATGGGTGGCCTCCTCCAGGTGGTCCAGGGCCGGGTAAACCCGGCCACAGACCGCATCTGCGATCCCCAGAGCCACGTGTGCGTCGGCATAATCGGGAGCTGCCTCCACGATCTGTTCGAAGCACGCGGCCGCGGCGGAAGCCTCACCACGGTTGAGAAGTTCCAGACCCTCTGAGAAGGTTGTTGACACCGGGGCGGAAACAACCGCGCTCGGAGCCGACACAACCTCTTCCGAAGGTCCGCTCATTACCAGAGTTGCATCACGAACTGCTATTCCAAAGTCTAACGTCGCCACAAGATCTCCTTTCTTGTTTCTGGATGGAGGACGCCGGGCTAAGCCCCGGCCCTCTCCATCCCCGATGCCTGCATCTTCAGAACGAATTCGGGATAACCGAGAGCTCCCATTTCAGGAATATCCAGTCCTCCCAGTTCAGCCTCGGGCGAAACGCGCTGCCCGATAAAGTAATCCACCAGCACGTTGAGCACGTACGACAGGGCAAACACACACCCCAGGAGTGTCGCCACGCCGATCAATTGCGCGACGAACTGCCCGGGATCGCCGTAGAACAGGCCGGTGACGGAACCATTCACCCCGTTCCAACTGCCTCCGTAATTCGAGGTGCCGTCGGCGAACAGGCCCACCGAGATCACGCCCCACAGACCTCCAGCACCGTGCACGGAAATAGCGCCCACAGGATCATCAATATGAGCGACGCGATCGATGTACTCGACGCTCAGGCAAACCAGCAGCCCCGCCACCAAACCGATAATGGCCGCGCTGATGGTATTGACGAATCCGCTGGGAGCCGTAATGGCCACCAAGCCTGCCAGAAGCCCGTTGCCGCTCATCGAGGCGTCCGGTTTTCCGTAGCGAATCCACATGTAGAAGATCGCCCCGAAGGAGCCCGTGGCTCCGGCCAGCATGGTATTCACGGCAATCGATCCGATCCGCAAAGCGCCATTGCCGGAAGCCCCCAGCGTACTGCCCGGATTGAACCCGAACCATCCGAAGGCCAGAATGAAGCAGCCGAGCAACACCATCGTAATGTCATGCCCCGGAATGGCATTCGAGGATCCGTCCCGGTTGTACTTGCCGATGCGCGCCCCGATGATGATGGCCATGGCCAGTGCGGAAAGTCCTCCCACCGCGTGGACTACTCCTGACCCGGCAAAGTCGCAATAGCCGTGGCCCAACCCGAAGTTCGTCCCCAACGCAGCGAGCCATCCACCGCCCCAAGCCCAGTTGGCGAACAGTGGATAGGTAATGGCCGCAAGAAACATTGAGGATACGGCAAAAGCGGCGAATTTCCACCGCTCCGCCGCTGCGCCTGTAACGATGGTGGCGGCCGTGTCCATGAAGACCATCTGGAACAGGAAGAGGACCATCACTGCGACGTCGTAAGTGCCTCCTTGGGTGAGGAAGAAGCCGTGGGTCCCGAACAGACCCCAGGCCTTGCCCGCCAAGTTGAGGCTGAATTCCCTACTGAGGGGTGCCGTGCCACCCAGATTGGCGACAGCGCCCACACCTCCCATCTGCAGCGCGAAGCCGCACACCCAGTAGGCGAAGAGGCCAAAGCCGTACACCATGAAGTTCATCATCATGGTGTGATTGGCGTTCTTGGCCCGGCACAGGCCAGTCTCTACAGCCGCGAACCCGGCTTGCATGAACATGACCAGAAATCCGGTAACCAACGTCCAGACAAAGTTGATAGCAATCTTGTTCTGCCCGATTTGGTTGACCGCATCTCCCAGAGTAAGACCAACCTTCGGATTGGAAACAGGAACGTCGTTGACGGTTCCTGTTAACGTTCCGGACGGATCACCCTTAGCCATCTGATCCGCGGAAGGAGGGTTGGCCTCTTTCACCGGCAGAGCCGTATTCAGATCTGGTGCGGGGGTGGCCTGGGTGCTGGTCGTCGGTTGGCTAGGTGTTTGACCCCAGGCCGGGACCCCGCATAACAAAAAAATCATAAGTGTTACGTAACAAGTCAAAATATTTAATTTCTTCCGCCGCATGCATGTCCTCCGTTTTTGAGAGATGGCCAGGCGCCATCTTCTCGCGTTATTAAGGTCAAGAGCCCTTCTACTTCTTCCAGACAGCATCTTTTAGGTACGCAGGGTTCAGGAGGCCCAGAATCCCTGTCAGAGTCATGGCGATTCCGATCAGGCACAAGATCAAGCGAACAGTCAGTGACGAAGTCCAAGTTAGGCCGGCTACCGGAAGCAGCCACCCGCAAACCGTCAAGAGCAAACCAAAAAATTTCATTTCAGTCTCCAGGTTTCAAGATTTCATCGAATCGGGCCGCTCCACTCCAGGACGGGCCGGGAGCAGAATGGTCCATGCATCTGTTAAAATCCCCAAACTTCTACCCCATGTCCGTGAATTCCAGGTGTTTGATCCCCCGCAATCCGAACAACGAGTACACGAGCAACACGAAACTGACAATCGTGACCAGAATTCCGATCCCCACGTCGCCGCCCAACCACAGACACAGCCCTGCAACGAACCCTGTGAAGGAGGTCAG
>JAJYHU010000086.1 GCA_021784615.1 Acidobacteriota bacterium
CGATCCTCCGCTTTAATTGCTTTGACCGGTTGGGGTTAAGCTCGCGAATTTGCTGAATCTGAAGCAGGCTCAGTTGATCTCCCGCCAATTGCTGTTCTTCCTTCGCTTGGGCGAGGACACTCCGCGCGACTCGGAATTTGGCTTGCCAATATTCCCTGGTTTTCATTTTGCTTTCTACGGGCGCTCGGGGCGTTTTGGGGACCGGGGTCGCTTGGGCTTTGCCGGGTTCAGCCGGGGCGGGGCCTATTTCGGGGGCCGGACCCGACGCTAGTTCCGGAGACTTTGGAATGTTGTCGTTGGTGTAGACTTTGACGGCTTTCTCCGGATGCTCTTTGCGTTCCTGCCGGAGTTTGCGGGCGATTTCACCGAGGGACTGGGCGGCGGCCATTTGTGGAATCAGCAGGAGACTTGCTGCGAGAAACAGAATC
The DNA here is from genome assembly GCA_021784615.1 of Acidobacteriota bacterium. GTDB lineage: Bacteria > Acidobacteriota > Terriglobia > UBA7540 > UBA7540 > JAMCXS01. The sequence goes on from JAJYHU010000086.1 coordinate 429, forward strand.
AGCGTTTTCCTATGGCTCATTACCAACCTTTTCCTTTTCACTGTGAAACATCGCCGGAATTCGAACCTCTATTGCCGAATCCAGCCCGGGTCGCCACCCTTCCTGCGAAGTTCGTCGCGCAAATCGTCCATGGCCTTTTGGTCATCGTCGATTTGTTGCTTGGTTGCATCGATTTGGGCCCGCAGCTTGTTAACGTCTCCGTGGAAAGTTGGGGTGCTCTCCTGTTGAAGTGTTTTCTGAGGGTTTGCGTAGTATTCGGTGCTTGAGAGGCTCAGCTTCTGCTCCAAAACCGCAAGCTGTCCCTGGTGAAGTCTCATGCGGGACCGGATTTTGTCTGCCTTGGACCGAAAATATTTCTCGCCATATTCCTTGGGATGTTTTGCGGAAGGCGCGGTTGCGGCCTCTGCTTTTGAGGGTTCGCAGGCTTTCTCTGGCCCCGCCGTTTTGCTGGGTTCCGTTTGTGGGGCCGGCATTCGGCGCAGACTGTTGTTGGTATAAACTTTGACGGGCTGCCGCTTTTGCCGGGCCCGCTCCGCCTTCAATTTTCGTGCGACGGTTCCAAGGGATGGGACCTCATTCGACTGTGGGCAGCACAAGGCGGCGCTTGATAGCCCCAGAGTTGCGATGACCAGCGCCCAGATTTCAAAGGTTCTGGTGCCCTGCATCTTTTCCTTTCTTCCCGGCGGTGAGCCTTGTTGCTCCTGAATTTAGTTTATCTATCACTCTCCCTCTAATCAATGTTTCGGCACTCGCGCCTGAAAGACCAATTAGAATTCACTTAATTCCGTTCCGGGTATCAAACCTGGGAAGAGTTGCAATGAAAGTCCCAAGTTTATTGGAACCGGCGCCGGGGGTAAAAATGCCGTTCACTGAGGCCGGCGGTCGCGGTTTTTTGGTATCCTGACTCTTAGGGAGGCTTAGTTTTATCCACGCAAAAAGGAGAGCGGAAGCCATGAAACTTTTGAATCTGAATTTTACCCGTATCGCGCATGACGCGTTTCGAATTGGCGGCTCAAAACTGATTTATACGGATCCCTTCAAGATTTCCAAACGCGATGAGGCGGATATTGTTCTGGTGAGCCACAACCATTTTGACCATCTGAGCCTCGAAGATCTTGAGAAAGTATGTGCGCCGGGCACAACGATTGTGGCCAGTCCTGGTTGCGAGGCCGGAATAAGGAGCCTTAAGGTGAAGGAAAAGCGTTTCCTCGATCCGGATGCCAAGTACACGGTCGGCAAGGTGGTGGTCGAAACGGTTCCGGCCTACAACGTCAATAAATTTCGCGAACCGGGAAAGCCCTTCCATCCCAAGGAGCTTAAGGGCGTCGGTTTCGTTCTGGAAATGGACGGCACCCGGGTTTATCATGCCGGTGACACGGACTTCATTCCTGAAATGAAATCCATCCACTGCGATATAGCCTTGTTGCCGGTGTCGGGAACTTATGTGATGACCGCCGAAGAAGCCGCTGAGGCAGTGCGGGCGCTCAATCCCAAAATTGCAGTTCCCATGCATTACGGAGCCATTGTAGGAAGCGACAAGGATGCGCAAGAATTCAAGGCGCTTGTAACCCATTGCGAAGTGCAGATCGTCTGAGGCTCTGAGGAAACGCCTCTGTAGCGCACGGGACGGGCCTGCAAGCAGGAGCGCCGAGGTTCCTGGTGAAGGCGGGCAGGCACTTGCTCCGATTGCAGAAAGCAAAATGCCCGCCCGGCTTTGGCCAGTGTTCCGAAGCGCCTTATTGGGGTGTCTCACCCGGCGTTGCGGCGGGGTTGTCGCCGTTCGGTTCCTGCGGAGTCACCAGCTTGGGCGACTGGCAAAGAGTTTCGATTGGCTCGTCGGGTTTGAACTCAAATTTCTTAGGGGTGGGGCATCCCTCCGCTTTCCCGTAGTCGTAAAGAGTGGGTTTGTTTTTTTCTTCCTTGACGGCTTCCTTCCGGACGTTTTTGAGCTCCTCTTTCATTTCTCGGAAAGCCTGGGTATTGACGATGTAGTGGGACTTCTTGGGCAGAAACATGATTTCCTGCTCGCTATCGACCATGCGCGTGTAAAAAGGAGGGTGTGTGCGGAACCAACTGACACCGTTCACGTATCCTACCTTGGTTGCGATCTTGTCAAAGAAACGGATAAACCCGGTGGGATCGTAGTCGGAGTTCCAGGTATATTGAATGCCCAGTTGATCCGCTTGCAACTCGTATTCCCGGCTTACCCCCAGGAGGTTCAGACTGAGGACCAACCCCAGGCCGTAGAAGCCATACTGCAAGGCATAGTAAGTACCGATGCCCGCCACGCCCCCCGTGAACACAATCGCCGCGATTTGAGCGGCCTGGTACAGGATGCCGGCGACGGTGGCCTTCTTCATCAACTTGTGCGAATGCCGGGCTGTCACATGGGCAATCTCATGGGCGATCACCCCGGCCAGTTCGGCTTCGTCGTCCGTCGCTTCAAGCAGCCCGCGTTCGATAAAAAGATACCCGCCGGGCAACGCGAACGCGTTGATCTCCTTGGAATTGAGCACTGTGACATGCAGAGGAACACGCAGGTCAGAGTGGTGGGCGACCTGTTGCGCCACCGTGTTCACATAGTCGACGACGGCTTTATCCTTCACTTCCGGCGGCATCATGCCGGATTGCTTCATTTGTTTGATGGCTTCTTGGCCGGCTTTGATGTCGTCTTGCTGTCCCGAAGCGATCTCGCGAAATCCGATGTCTTTAATGTCTCCCCACTTGCGATTGTTGTAGGCTCCGGAGGCTATTCCCTGCTGGATTTGTTGAAGCTGGGCGGGCCATTGTTGGATCAGGGCAAGCTTAGCCAGGCGGTTTTGATAGGCCACCGGAATGGCGTTCTGGGCCAGCACCCTGGCTTGGCTTTCAAGAACCCGCAGTTGCTGGATTCGGCAGTGCATGGCGCGGCGCTCGCCATCGTTCAGGTTGGGGCCGCGGTTTTTCAGCTCTTTCTGGATTTGTTCTAATTCAGATTTGTATTGGTCAGCGTGGCCCTTGAATTGGTTGATGCAATAGTCTTCACCGTTCTGGAGGTGTTCTCGCGTCTGCTCAATCTGGCTGGTGCTGTAATGGAGATCTGGCGCGATTTCGAAAAGAGTGAGGTAATCCTTCTGGAGTTCTTTTTGGAGCGGTTCAAGGTGCCGCGCTACTTTCGGCGCGGGCGCGCCCAGGCGCACTTGCCTGTGGCAAGCCGGCAGCAAGATCAGAAGTTCACAAAGGAATACAGCCACGCAAGCTCTTCGGTCGAGTCTCATGAGTCTCAGCCCTCCCTTCGGTATTTTGCCGAACGACCTGTTTCTTAACCTGTAATGGCTGTTATGAGGCCGGAATGCATCGAGGGCTTTTCTTCAAGGCGCATGGCGCTTGTGGAGCTTGCAACTCCTTTCTGCGCGCTCAGCACCTAGCCTTTCGGTGAGTGCGCATGGCCTTATGCCAGTCAGTTTCCAATGGGCTAAAAAATCTTCTGCCTAATTTTAGCACCATTCATGCTGAAGATGCAGCAAGCCCGTGGGCCTTGAGCAGCCCGTTTTCGTGTTTGCCGATGAGGGCGGATTTCTGCTGCTTGAGTGGACGCGGCCGGGCCATGGGAGTCTTTGCTTTCACTATTCCCGGCGGCAGGAAATCGGTTAAGATCATTTGGTGGTACCCGTTTAATTCCATGGTCGTGACTGAAATCTTTAAATCGATCCAAGGAGAGTCCACCTTTGCGGGCCTTCCTTGCACTTTTGTCCGCCTGACCGGATGCAACCTGCGTTGCCATTGGTGCGACACAGCTTACGCGTTCCACGGTGGCCGAAAAATGACTCTGGAAGAAGTCCTGGAGCAGGTGCGCCAGCTGGGGTGCCAACTGGTGGAAATGACGGGCGGGGAACCGCTGCTCCAAAAGGAAATTTATCCTTTAACTGAAATGCTACTTGCTGAAGGCTACCGGGTGCTGGTTGAAACGAGCGGCGAGCGGTTTATCGGTGATTTGGCGCCGGCGATTGTAAAGATTATGGACGTCAAGTGTCCCGGAAGCGGAGAGGGTGGAAAGTTTTGTTTTGACAATCTTGAAGCCTTGGATCGCAAAGACCAAGCCAAGTTTGTCATCCGGGATGAAGAGGACTACCGTTACGCGCGTGACTTCATAGCCGAGCATAATCTCACACAACGGGTGGATGAAATCATCTTTTCGCCTGTCTTCGGGAAATTGCCGCCTCAGCGGTTGGCCGAATGGATTCTCCGGGACGGCCTGGAAGTTCGGATGGGTTTGCAGATCCACAAGTTTATTTGGGACCCCGAAATGCACGGAGTTTAGAAGCCGTTCAAAAGAGTGCGGCGAAACGGGAGCATTTTTAGCCAGGAGAAGGATTTATACGGGCAGCATGGGAGAAGCAAGTAATGGCAGGCAGACGGCGGGAATGCGGCCCCTGGCCGTGGTGCTGGCCAGCGGCGGGATGGACAGTTGCGTCACGATTGCGATCGCAAACCTTGGCTACCGCCTGGCGCTTTTGCACGTGCGTTACGGACAACGGACCGAACAGAGAGAGCAAGAGGCGTTCAACGCCGTAGCCGATTTCTATGGCGTTCGCGACCGCATGGTTTGCCGTCTTGACCACTTGAAACAGATCGGCGGCTCAAGCCTTACGGACCCGACGGTGCCTGTTGAGTCTGCGAAGTTGGACCGTGAAGATATTCCGACAAGTTATGTGCCGTTTCGAAACGCGCACTTTCTCTCGATTGGCGTTTCCTGGGGCGAAGTGCTGGGGGCTCATAAGATTTTTATCGGCGCCGTCGCCGAGGACAGCTCGGGCTATCCCGATTGCCGTCCTGAATATTATGCCGCCTTCAATCGCCTGATCGAACTGGGGACACGACCTGAAACCAACCTCGAAATCGTGACCCCGGTTATTCAAATGCGCAAGAGCGAGATTGTGCGGAAAGGTGTGGAGCTTGGGGCGCCGCTCCAACTTACGTGGTCCTGCTATCAAGGCCATGATTTGGCATGCGGAGTGTGCGACAGTTGCGCCTTGCGCTTGAGGGCTTATGCGGAGGCGGGTTTGGAAGACCCCATTCCTTACCGGGTGCGTCCGGAATACGGCGGGCGGCCCAGGATTGCGAATTGACGCTGTCCAAAGTTGCTGATTCCGGAAGCGAAGAAATGTTGAGCCAGCCGCCGGTTGGCGCTAAAATTAAATTTGGTAGCCTGAGTTGAGGAGGATGCGATGAATTCTTTATCGGTGCGCAAACTGGCAGGACTTTTTGCAGTCCTAGCAGCTCTCGTGGTCAGCGTGCCAGGTTTTGCTCAGACGGGTGGCCTTACAGGAAAGGCCACCAAGCAGGATGGTACTTTGTGCGTCAAGTGCCAGATCACTATTGTGCGTCAGGAAATTCACAGCGTCTATAAAACAAAGACGAACAAGAAAGGCGAATACGTTTATATCGGCTTGCCCTTTGGCGTTTATAAGATCACCCTTGCAGACCCCAACGGGAAGCCTCTTTTCTATATTATGAAGCAGGTCGCATTGGGTGACCCGACGGAAGCGGATTTCGATCTTCCCAAGCTGCAGGCTACTCAGAAGCAGGAGCAGCAGGAGGAAGCAAAACACAACCCGGAATTAGCCAAGCAACTGGCGGAGCAGGCGAAGCAGCAAGCTGAGGCGAAAAAGGCCGCGCAGGAGTTTGCGGGGCTCAAGACGTTTTTCGACCAGGGCAACACCCTCACCCAGCAGAAGGATTACAAAGGCGCTGCTGCCGCCTACGAAAAGGCGATTCCCTTTGCGAAAGGCAAGAACCTTCCTGTTGTGTTGATGGCCCTGGCGGGCGCTTATCAAAGTGCCCATGAGTACCAGCAATCTCTCGAAACCTATCAGAAAGCCGCTGCGCTTACTCCGGACGATGCGAGCCTTCACAATAATCTCGGGACGTTGTACTCCGACATGCACAAGTTTCCTGAATCGCAGGCAGAGTTCGAAAAGGCGGCTCAGTTGGACCCGGCGAACGCTTCTCGTTATTACTTCAATATCGGCGCGATCATGTACAACGCGGGAAAGATGGATGCGGCCGCCGCCGCGTTCAAGAAAGTGATCCAGCTTGAGCCCAAGAACGCCGTGGCATACTACCAGGAAGGTCAGGCTCTGATGGGCAAGGTTACGATGACGCCCCAAGGGAAAGTAGTTGCGCCCCCGGGGACGATCGAAGCTTTTCAAACATATTTAAAGCTCGATCCGAACGGTCCGTACGCGGCCATCGCGCAGCAGATGATTGCGACCCTCAACGGGAGCGTCCAAACGCAGTACAAGAAGAGGTGAGTGAACGGGCTTGCCTTTTGGAGATGAGGCCCCGCCATCAGATGAAGGCGGGGCTTTCTATGAGATCCCGCTTTTGTATATCGGGGGTTGTTCTGTTGGCTGTGCTCTTGGGAGCGCCAGTCGCTAACTCCGACACCATCTATCAGGTGAATCCGCAGGGAAGGGAAGTCATCCTGCAGCGAGGGGCCATTGTTGTCAGGGAAGACTCCTCGATCCTGGTTTACAAACACTTTGATTTGCAGCAACGGCGGGTTGAAAAGGTTCAGTTGAGTCGCGGGAGCCTGCCGTACATCGTTGTTCGGAGCACTCCTCAGGATCGGCAGCGCATTGTCGGGCAGTGGAAGCTCTTCGGCTATACGGCGACGGTTACGGACACAAGCGGAAAGACCACGCGGGTGTTTGATTCCTACATCGATTTTTTCCCGTCTGCGGGGGAAGGTTCGTTCCTCGAAGCAGTTCCTGCGGTGACGTCATTTAATCTCCTGCTGCAAGGGGGCGGAGCGGATAGCGTCCAGTTCTCGCAAATCGCCGAGGCGCAGATTCACGGCGCTGTCGTTAAGTTGCGCTTCAGGGACGGCCGAGTGGAAATCGGCAAGTTTATTATCCCGACCAGCCAGCCAGCGGAGATTCGCTTCCTTGGCATTACCGATGCCTATGACCCTGCCAGCGCCGACGTGTTTGATTTCTCGCAGCTGCTTTCCCATTTGAAGGACATTCGTTTTGTGCCTTAGCAGATTGCTGAAAAACTTGTGGCACGCGCCATTCCGAGTACCCAAAGGGCGGCGACGAATACCGTTTTCCAATGTTTCCCGATCGCGATTCCCCGCAGTCCTCGACAGCATTTTTCGGCAGCCTGCTCGAGGAGTGTAAAAGGGCAAGGCGGGTGCTCCTCTTGCGGTCTTCCTCAAGGATCACCAAGAAATCTCTTGTATTTTAACTTGCTGAATGCTTGTATCTCGTAGGGTTTAATTTGCTGGTGAGTTTCCCGCCCGCGAGCTTGTAAGCATGCAGCGGCCCTGCCGCTTCTTCGGGGCGGCTACGAAAAGGAAATTGATTCACAACGGAGGCTTGAGCAAGGTTAAGCCTGTTGTTCATAAGACCAAACGCAAATGGCGGCTGCCTCTTCAGAGATCGGAGCAACTCACGCCTCTTTCTTCGGGGGCGACCACTGGCATACAGTCTTCGCCTGCTTTCTCGGCTGGACGCTAGATGCGTTTGATTTTTTCGTCGTTGTATTCCTGGTTGGATCTCTCGCAGACAGCTTCCGGGTTTCCAAGGCCGACATCATTTGGACGCTGACGGTCACCTTGGCCACGCGGCCCGCGGGAGCGTTTCTGTTCGGTCTTTTCGCGGACCGGTATGGACGCCGCGCCACCCTTATGGCCAATGTCGCGTTCTATTCCGTGATTGAAGTCCTCTGTGGTTTTGCGCCTTCCTTTGCCGTCTTCATCATCTTGCGCGGCCTGTATGGTCTGGGGATGGGCGGCGAGTGGGGAATTGGGGCCTCGCTGACCATGGAGACGGTGCCGCGGCGCTGGCGCGGGATTCTCTCGGGGGTCCTGCAAAGCGGCTACTCGATCGGCTATCTTTTGGCGGCTGTGGCCGCGCGCTTCATCTTGCCGATGTGGGGATGGCGCGCGATGTTCTGGATTGGTGCGCTTCCCGCCTTGCTCGTTCTCTACATCCGGGTGGGAGTTCCTGAATCCAAAGCCTGGTTGCAGCACCGCGAGCCGAGCATTGCGGCAATTTTTCGCACGGTGGGGCGTCATTGGAAGAGCTTTCTTTACTTGGTGTTGCTGATGACCATGATGATGTTTCTTTCGCACGGCACCCAGGACCTTTATCCTGATTTCCTGAAAACCGCCCACCACATTCAACCCAGCAGGGTTTCCGATATTGCGGTGATCTATAACCTGGGCGCAGTGTTGGGAGCCATATTCTTCGGCTACCTTTCAGAACGCTTAGGCCGGCGCCGCAGCATGCTCTGGGCCCTGGGCTTATCGCTTGTGGTTATTCCCTGCTGGGCTTTTGGCAGCTCCGTTGGCGTGCTGACGGCCGGAGCATTTCTGATGCAAATGGGAGTGCAGGGCGCCTGGGGAATCATTCCGGCGCATCTCAGCGAGCTTTCGCCCGATTCCGTGCGAGGTCTCTTGCCGGGCTTGGCATATCATCTGGGCATCTTGATCGCCGCGCCTACCAACACGATTGAATATCTTTTGCGCGACCGCGTGGGTTATGGCTGGGCGATGGCGGGTTTTGAAGTCGTGGTGATCGTGGTCGCGAGTTTGGTTATCGCGCTGGGCCGCGAAAACCGCGGGAAGGATTTTATGGCGCCTGCACAGCAAGCCGAGTTGTGAACTCACCTGGAACGTTCATCAATGCGTCAGCCTGTGGGTGTAGCGCCGCCATTAGGTCAGCCTTGCGGTGGAAGCCCGGCACCCCGACCTGCTGCCAAGTTGCATTGGTTCTTGAGAGGCGCGCCGCATTAGGCTCCCCGGGTTAGCTCAAAGACCGTGATTTCCGGAGGGGCGTCAAAGCGGATCGGGACGCCGATGGTGCCGATGCCACGATTGACGTAGAGTTGCCCGCCGGGTTTTCGGAAATAGCCCTCGACGTAAGGCGTGAACAGGCGCGCCGGTGAGAGTTCCGGACTGATAAATTCCAGAGAGATTTGCCCTCCGTGGGTGTGTCCCGCCAGGCTCAAATCAATTCCCCGTGCTGCCGCCTCATCAAAGGTGTTGGGATTATGGCTGAGTAGAATGTTGACGCTCTCGGGATTGATCAGCCGGTCAACTCCTTCGAGATACCCGCGGACGTACCCTACGCGATGGCGCCCCATGCCTCGATGCGTCTGGAAGTCGACGCCGATCAAGTTGAGACTTTCGTTTCCGACCTGAATGGGGGCCCGCTGCTGGCGGAGAATTTTAGTTCCCTGTGCGGCGAACAGGCGGGTGATGGATGCTTGCGTGTGCGTCCACATCTCGTGATTGCCAAGGCATCCGTAAATTCCGTAAGGTGCCGCAAGACCCGAAAGCGCCTCAACAACGGTCCCTTGCGCTGTGGGATCCCAAGTTACATAGTCGCCCGTCAGGACAACAAGATCTGCCTTAAGGGCGTTTGTCATGCCGACAACTTTGCGGATTTCCCGCGTGCCCATAAACGGGCTGATGTGGATGTCCGAGAGCTGGGCGATTCGGAAACCCTCGAATGATCCGGGCAGGCGGTCGAGCTTGAGGCGGACAAAGGACGTCTCAAAATCCAGCCGGCCGAATAAAAATCCATAGCCGCAGGCGACAAAGGGCGCGCCTCCCACTGCGAGCGCGGTGTTTGAAAGAAATGACCGCCGACTTGGCAGGCTGGGGGTGGCGAGATTTGAAGATGTTTCAGGTCTGAGTTTCCGACGGGCTCTGCGGCTTGCTCTGTAAACGCGTTGGGCGATTCCAAAGGGAAGGAGCAGCGCGAAACCCAGCAGGGAACTGAAAACCCACCATCTCAAGGGGACTTCCAGGAGAAACGTGCCAAGCGTCAGGCTGGTGGGACTCGGGCTCCGTTGGGCCCACAGGATGTTGTATGCCAGTAGGCCGACGTAGAGGATTGCTCCGCTTACGGCCAACCCTTGGCGGCGGCGCTTGCCGGAAATCAGTTTGGAGCCGATTTCCCCGAGACTCTGCATCCAGAAGATCTGGCTGGCAAGAAAGAAGCAGCCGATCCCTGCCACTATCAGCAAACGTACCATATGGCCCACCCGTACCGCAGTTTTAAGGATGGTATTTCAGGACGGGCTTTGTCAAGATTGAATCAGCCGAAGTCAGCTACGGATTCCTTCCCTGCCGGATTTCGCCCTTGACACGGCGGCGCAGGGCGGTAAGAGTATTTCTCGTCAGCCTTGGCGGGGATCGCCACAGCGGTATCCGGCAACCGCACTCGCCCCCTGCGGCAACCGAAGGAGGAAGCGTTGAAGCTCAAACAGCCCGCTCTTTTTCTGGCTCTGTTCGTTGTTGCCGGCCAGGCGACCGCACGGAAGTTTGACGCGCGGCTCGCCAGTGTCCGAACCGTTTTCGTCGCCGGCAACAGTCCCGCCGCCTCGAACGCCCGAAAGTTAATTTCCAGGTGGACCTGCTTTCGCCAGGCGCCGAATCCCCAAAAGGCCAATGCGGTATTTCAGTTTAGTCAGCAGATGAGCCACGCCCAATCCTCCTCCGCGCGCCGCGGCAAGCGCGCCATGGTTATCGCCACACTGGCCACAAAGAACGGCCATCTCCTTTGGAGCAAGCCTGTAAGCCATCATGCAGATTTTATGAACACAGGAGGCGGCGCAGCGGCTCGCAAAGCCATCTTTGCGCTCCAGAATGACGCTTTTCCATACGCCCGGATGACCTTCGGCGGCGTGGACCGCAGGAGTTGCCCCAACCGGCCGCCAGCAAGGGCCACTCGCCGCCACCGCAAGCGCGCGTGGCCTTATTGAAATGGCGCTGGGCGCGCCTGACGCCAAAGGCGTAGAAGCGTAACCGTCAGAAGCAGAAAGGTTATAGCCGCAGCTTCTTATCGCAGTGCCAGCCTATGCGCCAGCGGCAGGTGTCACTGACGTTCTTCTCTGGTTTTGATAGAATTGCCCCGACATTTCCAGGGTTGGCATGGAGTTTCGAGAATCGCGCTTGGCGGCGAACTGACTTTATATCCTGGGAGCTCTGATTGGACCCGGATCGCGAATTGGTGAGGCGGTGTCTCGCTGGACAAGATTCGGCCTGGGAAGCTCTGCTCAATTCGCATACCCGGAAGATCTACAACCTTTGCTACCGTTTCACGGGCCGATACGAAGACGCGGAAGATCTGACCCAGGAAATTTTCATCAAAGTCTTTCAATCCCTCAGCACCTATGATCCGGTTGCGGGAAGCTTCCAGACGTGGCTCAATCGCGTGGCGCGCAACCATCTGGTGGACCATTACCGCCAAACCAGGCATGACCGGCTGAATTCTCCTCTTGAAGACCAATTGCCAAAACTTGAGCAAACACCGGGCGCGGGCGAGGACGCCGCCGCCCGGGTTGAACATCGGGAAAGAAGAGAGAAGCTGCAAAACTCTCTCAACCGCCTTTCTCCCGACCTGCGCGAAGCGGTGATTCTGCGGGACTTGCAGGATTTGGATTACGCTGAAATCGCGCAGGTTCTGGGCGTTCCGGAAGGCACCGTAAAATCTCGAATCAATCGCGGACGGTTGGAACTGGCGCGAGTCTTAAAACGTATGGAGTAAGTGAGGGCAAGGGAACGGAACGATGACGCACCTGGAGATCGAAAATCTCGCAAGCGAGTACCTGGAGGCAAACCTGGCCGAAGGCCAGCGGGCCGAGGTGGAGGAGCATCTCGAGGCCTGCGCCCGGTGCCGCCGCCTTGTGAAAGACGTCCGTTCAGCCATCGAAGCCTGCCGATCAGCGGCCGAAGCCCCGTTCCCGCCGTGGCTCACCGCCAGAATAAGCCGCGCCACGCTGGGAGAAAGAAAGCCTGGCTGGTTTGAGCAACTCACCGCCCTTCCGCAGTTGTTGCGGCAGCCGCGCTTCGTCTATGGAATGGCCATGCTGGTGTTTTCAGCCTCCCTGATCGTGAATGCTTCTGGGTTCCGCCTGCGGAGCTTGACGATGGAGGACCTCGATCCCGTCGCCTGGTACAATCAGGCAACCCGGACAAGCCACCTTTTGTACGCGCGGGCTGAAAAGTTCTACTACGATCTTCGAATCGTTTACGAAATTGAGTCTCGATTTCACGACGCCCAGCCTGAATCCAGCCCGCCGGAAGTGCAGCCCGGCAAGCAACCGGCCGCACCCGGCCCCACCGCAAACAGTCTTGGCCTGGTAAACAAGAAGCTGGCCTTTGAAATCTCACAACCCGGCATTCGGGAATCCCAAGGAGACCAGACCCATGAAATGCGCTAATCATCCTGACATCGAGTCCGTCGTCTATTGCGCCCAGTGCGGCCGGCCGCTGTGTGAGACGTGCAAACGCGAGGTGGCCGGAACTGTCTATTGTGAAAACTGTCTGGCGGCAAAGCTCGGGACGCCGGCCTGGATTTCACTCGGGAACCCGGGCGAGTCCAGCCCCGGGATCGCTCTTGCCCTGGGCTTTATTCCGGGCGTGGGCGCCATCTACAATGGCCAGTTCGTCAAAGCGATGCTGCAAGTCCTGATCTTCGGCTCGCTTATCGGCCTGCATCACAGAGTGGGCGGACCGTTCGGGGTGATCTTCGGTTTGGGGTCTGCGGCTTTCTATTTTTACATGGTGGTGGACTCTTACCAAACGGCCCGGGCGGTGCAACGGGGCCGGCCTGCGCCGGAATGGTTTGGCTACGGTGAATTCAAAATGGATGCGCCAATTGGAGCGGTTCTGCTTATCGGGTTGGGCGTCTTGTTTTTGCTGGATAACCTGGGAGTTCCGGTGTTTCGCGAGGTGGGCAAGTTCTGGCCGGTCCTCCTGATCCTGGCAGGCATCCTGATTCTCCAGAAGCGCCTGAGGGGCTGCGGCGCTTTGCACCGCCCGGAGCGTGCGTCCACCAAGGCGGATAAACCATGAATTGCGACTTCAGGCTTGCAAGGCGTGCGAGAATAAGGTGCAGTTTTTCAAACCGCCGGATGGGATCAAAATCTGGGAATGGGTTTCCGGCAAACAAGCTCGCGCATGGGCATGGAACGGTGCGACTCAATACGGTGAAGAAACGGACACAGCCAGGAGATAGTTCTGGCCCGGAAGGAGAGGGTTCAAGATGTATAACACCAACGGCTTGCTGCTGATGCTGGTTCCCGTGGCGGCGATCATGATGCCCGTGGCAATTGTGGGCA
>JAJYHU010000271.1 GCA_021784615.1 Acidobacteriota bacterium
GTTTTCCCCGGCATCCAGGGCGGGCCGCTCATGCACGTGATCGCCGCCAAAGCCGTCTGCTTCCATGAGGCGCTTCAGCCTGAATTCCGCGAGTACCAGGCGCAGATCGTCGCAAACGCCAAAACCCTGTGTGAAACCATCGCTTCCGAAGGCTTCCGCATTGTCTCCGGCGGCACCGACAACCATCTGATGCTGGTCGACGTCTTCTCAAAGCAGGTTACGGGCAAGCAGGCTGAAAAGAACCTGGAGCACGCGAGCATTACGGTCAACAAGAACGCCATCCCGTTTGATCCCAACCCGCCCATGGTGGCAAGCGGCATCCGCGTCGGCACTCCCGCCGTCACCACCCGAGGCTTGAAGGAGCCTGAGATGAAGCAAATCGGGCGTTGGATTGCCGAGGTGCTCCACAACCTGGAAGACGAATCCGTGCTGCGACGGGTGCGAGCGGAGGTTGAGGCGCTGACCGCGCGATTCCCGCTCTACGAGAGTCGCCGGGCTGCAACGGCTAGAACGGTTTGAACTGTGTCACCGTAGTCTTGTTTTGCTGGCTTTGGGAAAATAGTCTTGAAAACGTTATGTAAGGCGGACGTTTCGCTCGTTTAGTTGTTGGACTCGACTCGCGATAGTTCATCAGCTTCCCACTCCCGGAACCCAGACGCAAACATTGCTGCATCAAGCACACACGGTACGACTCCTGCCTCATTGGACAATGCCTGGATAAAGTCTTCCACAGACTCGTAGTACGCTGTGTTTCCCAAATATTTGGATTCAATGTTTGCCGAGAGATTATCATTCAACCATTTCGTCACCCGCATATCAATTGGGATTTCATATCGGGTGACGCCAAGCCATTGCCACAGGTTTCTAGACTGCTTTGGACCGAAGCCCTGTAGGTTCTTCTGAATAAATCTGGCTGACCGTCTCTCTGTGGCTGCGTGCGCTGGCTCAGGATTTGCCAGCCTTTGGGAAAGCAGAGAGTCATATTCGGATTTCACAAGACCCCAACCCCTTTCCGACAGCCATACCAAGTTCGCCGAAAGCCGGACGGCAATAGTAGGAACAAATCTGATTCCACCAAAATCCGTAAAGGCTCTCTTCGCCAGGCTTTCAACATCCGAACTTTGACAGGCGTCGAGGGATAAAGGAGAAGGATTCAGGGAAAGAAACTTGCCAACTTGGCTTCCTGGACCGGAGCGCTGCCGTGTGGTAAGCAGGCATCCTACGACAACCTCCCAAAAGTCTCCCCGACGGAAAGGAGGCGCAGGGCCGGTCACATTTCTGCGAATTCTATTTTGCACAAATGTATTGCTCTTCACGCCGCGTGCAACAACATTACGTACTCTTTCAACATCAGTTGGTTTAACCTTCCACGAAAGCGGCATCTCTGCCACCTCCAGGATTTGCCTGCAAAATCTGTGCTGCGGCCGTGTATCCGCTTTGGACGGCCCCTTCAATGGTGGCGGGCAATCCCGTGTCCGTCCAATCACCAGCAAGATAGAGTCCGCGAATAGGCGTCTGGGCGGCAGGACGCATGGACTCCGCGTCCACGCTGGGCGAAAACGTGGCAAGGCGCTCTTTGATCACCAGGGAGTGAACAAGCTTGGCGCCCTGAACCCCCGGCAGCAAGGAAGCCAGCTCACTAAGGGCGGTGTCCCGCAAATCTTCTTTGGACCGCGCGATATGGTCATGCGCGCCGCTCAGCACCAGCGATAGGTAGTTCTCGCTGGTTCCCATAATCCGCCCTTTGTTGAAAAGCCACTGGATCGTTGTGCCGCGCAAACCGGCGAAGGCGAGCGCGGTCACCGGACGATCAAACCACAGGTAAATGGAAATGATGGGCGCAGGCTTGAGACGCTCCAGACCAGAAAAGAAAGGGGCCGAACCCATCAGGTCCGGAGAAAGAAAGCCTGGAAACACGTACCACGGTACCGCGCTCACCACCGTTTCTGCTTCGATCAGGGCGCCGTCGGCAAGCCGGACACCTTTGCATGCTCCCTCTGAAATGATGAGTCCGCGCACATCCCGGCGAAGCTCCACTTCACCGCCCTGGCTGCGAATGGTTCTGGCGGCGGCATCTGTATAGCAATCGCTCAGACCTTTGCGCGGAACGCCCAACCGCGAGTCCAGGGGTGACGTAAACAACGCTCGGCGCAGAACCCGCTCGAACAAAACCGCTGAGGCGATGCGCGGGTCTTCATTCATCGCCGCAATGCAGATGAGATCCCAAAAGTTCCGCTGCAAACGTTCCGATTGGCCCAACCGCCCGAGCCACTCCTCAACCGTAAGGCCCTCCGCGGAGGTTGCGGCCTCAGAAGCGTTTGCTCCTGAACGCAACGCGCGCCCCATCCGCAGGATGTCGATTTTCTCGCTGAAGGAAAAACTGTTTGAAAGGGAAACACCGGCCAATAGGTGCCAGGGCGAAGGCAAATTCGGGCATCGCAGTTCGCTGACTTTTCTTCCCGGATCAAGGAACCGCGCGCGCAACTGCGGCTCAAGACCGATCGTGTCGCGCGTTCCAATGGTCTCAAGGAATTTGAATGTTTCGTGGTAACACCCCATCAACAGGTGCTGCCCATTATCGACAATCGAGCCGGTCGAGGCTTCCCGGAAGGAACGAGCCCGCCCGCCCAGATAGGGCTTTTGCTCAAGAAGCCGCACTCGCCGGCCAGCCTTGCCTAACGCCACGCCGGCAGCCAGCCCCGCAGGGCCGCCTTGCGCCCGCGCGCGCGGGTCGCCACGACGCGCAGCAGGGCTTCCGGCCCGGCA
>JAJYHU010000227.1:0-6796 GCA_021784615.1 Acidobacteriota bacterium
TCCACAGGACGGGCGGCTGCGGCCACGACTTGCAAGCCGCCCGTGGGCGCCCAAAACATGGCATGGCTGCTCCCCGGTAAAGTGCGGCGGATTTCTGGAATTCGGGCGCTCCGAATCGTCGACCTTTCACACCTCCGCTCATGGCTTCCATCGCTTGTTCCACAGGTTGATATCGTCCATAAACCGGCCATCGGCATTGCGGCCTTTCCGCGCTGAAATCAGGAAAAATCACCGGGTAAGGCGGCGTGACCTCCTGATAAGGTGGGGAGGCCTGATTCGTGTTATATTGGTTTACTCACTAGAATGATAAGGATGGCGGCCACTGTGCGCGCAGTGCAGATGATCATTGTTGGCCGCAGAAACGACAAAAACTTTAGGAGGATTGACGCTTGGCCGATCCCAAAGCGACAGGAACCAACAAAGAGGATAATCGCCGACAGTACGTCAACTTTAGGTATTACAAAGTTGACCCCGCGTGGCGGAGATTGCCTGAGGCGGAGCGTACGCGCGGCAAGCGCCAGTTTATCGACGTCGTAAAAAGTTACGAGCCGGAGATGCTCGTCATCCCCTATTCCCTGGTGGGTATTCGCGGCGATTGCGACTTTATGCTGTGGCGCATCAGCTATGACCTGCTCAAGTTTCAGGAAATGAGCGCGCAACTCTTCTCTACGGACCTGGGAAAGTATCTCACGGTCCCTTACTCCTATCTCGCCATGACCAAACAGTCAACCTACGTCCGCGAGCACCAGCACCCCGACCAGGAAGGAGTGCGGCTTCGCCTGACGCCCGGCAAGTTCCGCTACCTGTTTGTATATCCATTCGTGAAGACGCGCGCCTGGTACCGGCTGACGCAGCACGCCCGCCAGGGTATGATGAATGAGCACATCGAGATCGGCCATCGCTTCCCGACAGTCCGCCTGAACACGACTTATTCCTTCGGACTGGATGACCAGGAATTCGTGGTGGCTTTTGAAAGCGACAAGCCGGAGCATTTTGTGGACTTGGTGATGGAATTGCGCCACGCCGAGGCCAGCAACTATACGCTGAGGGATACGCCCATTTTCACCTGCGTGCATCGCGAACTTCCGGAAATGCTCGATTTGCTGGGCGGATGATTTAGGCTCTCCCGGAATGGCCTGAAAAGAAAATCTTGCTTGATTCTTTGACGGGGTTCTTTGCGCCCGCGCCATGCTCGCACAAACAGCTTCCAATCACGCCATCGCTCCGAAAACCTTGGGAAAGCCGGGGAGGTAGAAATGAAGGCAGGATTCATCGGCTTGGGCGGCAGGGAATAGGAACGTTATGAAAACGACTGCCGCACGCAAAAGACGCTCCACCGGCAAGGCCCCCCGTCGGAAGAAGGATGATAGGCGTCCGCCCGCCAACAGATTAGACAAAATCTTGGCCGCGCTCGACCGCCATTTCCCACAAGCCGAGTGCGCCCTCCATCACAAGAATCCCTTCCAACTCCTGGTCGCCACCATCCTCTCGGCGCAATGCACGGACGAGCGCGTCAACAAGGTAACGTCGGGGCTTTTCGAGAAACATCCTTCTGCGCGGGACTTTGCCAGGCTTGACCCCAAGGTGCTTGAGGAAGACATTCACTCCACCGGCTTCTTCCGCAACAAAGCCAAAAACATCATTGGCGCCTCCAGGCAGATCGTTGAAAAGTTCCGAAGCGAGGTCCCGCAGAGCATGGAGGAATTGCTCACGCTTCCCGGCGTGGCCCGCAAAACCGCCAACGTCGTCCTAGGCACAGCTTATGGTAAGGCTGAGGGCGTAGTGGTGGACACGCACGTTTTTCGCATTGCTCGCCGCCTGAAGCTCGCGGGCGGCAAAACGCCGGAAAACGTGGAGCAGGATCTTATGGAGCTGCTTCCTCGGGACCGATGGATCGCCTTCAGCCATCAAGTGATCTTGTTTGGACGCAAGATTTGCCAGGCTCGCAACCCGAACTGTGCGGAGTGCCCTTTGGAATCCCTCTGCGACTCACCCGACAAAACCGTGTAGCGCCGGGCAATGAGCTTTGGGTCCGGTTTCCAGGAATTGAACTGCGGCAGCGTTGCGGGGGATTTATCTTCAGGACGGGATATTAAGATTCGACGCCGTGCTTTACCGGTTCCCATGCGCCCATGGGGGGCGGCGTGAAAGTCACTCGCTCCCTTGCGACCTCAACCTCTTGGATATCTTTTACGCCCAAAACCTTAAAGTAGGAGACCACGTCTTGAACCAGGTTCTCCGGAGCGGAAGCGCCGGCGGCGATCCCGACAACCCCGGCGTGTTCCAGCCAGGACGGTTGGATCTCAGAAGCGTCATCAATCAGGTGCGCCTCTGTTCCCATCGCCTCCGCGACCTCCCGCAGGCGCTTGGAGTTTGAGCTGTTGTTCGAGCCGAGGACAAGCACCAGATCGGCTTGGCGCGCGATCTGCTTTACGGCGGCCTGCCGGTTCTGGGTTGCGTAACAGATGTCGTCGCTTGATGGCGTGACCAGGTTGGGGAAACGGCGCTTCAAAATGCCGATAATGGCGGAGGCGTCATCCACGCTCAAGGTGGTTTGCGTCGTAACCGCAACACGCTCAGGGTCAGGCACCTGGACCCGCTCAGCCTCCGCTTCGCTGCCGACCAATTGGATTCCGCCCGGAGCCTCGCCCATGGTTCCAACCACTTCGTCGTGTCCCTCGCGCCCCACCAAAAGAATGGACAGTCCCTGTTGGACGAACCGTCTGACCTCAAGGTGAACTTTGGTCACCAGCGGGCAGGTGGCGTCAATCACCTGTAAATTCTTCAAGCGCGCCTGGGCGGCAACATCAGGAACAACCCCGTGAGCGCTGAAAATAACAACCGCACCTTCCGGCACCTGGTCGATTCCGCCGACGAAGATCGCCCCTTTTCGGGACAACGACTCAATCACATATTTGTTATGAACGATCTGCTTTCTGACGTAGATGGGAGGCTCATATAACTCAAGAGCCATGTTGACGACTTCAATCGCCCGGTCGACGCCCGCACAAAATCCTCGCGGATTTGAGAGCAACACCTTCCTCGGCCGGCTTTGGTCTTTATCCATGGATCATTTGTTAGTGTCATGTCTCAGAAGTGCGTTGATAAAATCTGCGCGTGTCGCTGTCATTCCGAGGGCCGAGGTTTCGATCGGACCGAGGAATCTGCTTTGTTTTCAATCCCTCATCAAAAGCAGATTCCTCGCTGCGCTCGGAATGACATTTAGACTTATGCAGCGAATTAATGAGCCAGCACACTAGCGCAGCGCCTAAATCCCATGCTAACAAATGGGGTCTTTGAACGTCAAAAAGGTCCCCCATCGGCTAACTGGATGCCCATAGTATGTTTCGGCTCTGCCAGCCGCCAACATGAAAAAGGGGAACGATTTTGCCGGGCAGGGTCCCTGCGGGGTACCGTGACCGAAGTACCCCATAGCAGGTTGAAGGCATGAGGTGCGAAGCAAAATGAGAGCGAACAGCAAAAGATGCCGGCGCAGCCTTCATCGCAAATCTATTTGCGCCGGCCCGACATTGGATTGCCCCATTTCCTGTTTGCGCCGGCAAGGGCTAAGCCACAATGTCCTCGCCGCCGTCGACGCGGATAACATTGCCGGTCATCCACTGCGTTCTGTCGTCCATCAAGGCTGCGATCGCCGAGGCAACGTCTTGCGGCGTGGTCAGGCGTCCGCCGGGATTGCGCAACTTGGCAAACTCCGCCAGCTTCTCGATGCCGGGAATCTTGCTTGATCCCGGAGTGACAGTTACACCCGCCTGAATGGCGTTGGCAGTGATGCCCTGGGGCATCAGTTCATACGCCAATTGCCGCAAGTGCGACTCCATCACCGCTTTTGCCGCTGATACGGCCCCGTAATTCGGAATAATGCTGTGTCCGCCGGCGCTCGTCAGGCCGTAGATGCGGCTCCCGGACCGCATCATTTTGCGGCGGGTTAACTCCTGGACCCAATAGACAAGGTTGCTGCCCATCACGTCCACGGTCATCTCCATCTGGGCCTGCGTCAGCTGATTTTTTGAGTCCTCACTGACATATGGCAGCAGCGAACCGAAAGCCACCGAATGCAAGAACACTTTCACGTAATGCTCGCCGCCTAATTCCTTCCAGCGCGCCTGCATCTTATCAAAAGCATCAGCCCGCTTGCCGGCATCCGCGGCGTTGATGTTGAAAAACACCGCGTCGCGACCCGCCGCCTTAATCTCTTGAATGATGCCATTGATATGTTCCTGCGCTGATCTGCGGTCGAAGTGAACCCCAAAAACGTTCAGGCCCGAACGCGCCAGTTCCAGACTTGCCGCCTCCCCAAAACCGCTCGAGGCCCCAACAATAAGAGCCCATCGCGTGGGCTCTGTTTGTGTCGTCATTCCGCTGCTTCCTCCAACTAATGGGATTGTCCCTGTTCGTGGAAAAACTCGCTTTCAACCGCTCCAGCCAGGCTCGAAAAGGCGTCCGCCTTGCCGCGATAAACCTTAAGGGTCCAAGTTTTCAATTGTGATGCGGCGTTCGTCACCCTCGAGAAGCTCCATGTGAATTCTGACTTGTGCCGCTACGTCCTGCCCGAGAAACTTTTCTCCCCATTCTACGATGACCGTGGCTGGTTGCTCCAGTAAATCATCTAAACCCAGCGTCCCAAACTCCCGAGATCCCTCCACCCGGTAAAGGTCGGCATGGTAAACCCTGCGGTCGCGGCCATACTCATGAACCAGAGTGAAGGATGGACTGGTCACGTCCTCCTCGCGAGCCGCGCCCAACCCCGCCACAAGGCCTTTAACCAGCGTGGTTTTGCCGCTCCCCAACTCTCCTTCCAGCAGCACCAGAGAAGGCTGCCGAAGTGTTTGCGCCAATTCATAGCCCAAACGGATCGTCTCTTCCGGCGAATGGGTTACAACTTCTTTGCGACTTTCCAAACTCATTCCTCACAGACCTCGGTCAGGAGCATGCAAATGGGATTCCACGGCAATTCAACGCTACTGTTGCTTCCCAATTTCCTGATACGCCATGGGCAGCGCATCGAGAATGTCTCCGGCGATCATCGAGGCTTCTCCCAGTTCGCGCGCCGCAACGTCTCCGGCCAGCCCGTGCAAATAGACGGCGGCAGCCGTAACTTGCGTCGCCGAGCGGTCCGGATATTGGGCCAGAAGGCCCGCGGCAACGCCGGTTAGGACATCGCCCGAACCACCCGTGGCCATGCCCGGATTGCCGGTGGGATTCACCCACACCTGGCCCTCGGGAGACGCCGCGAGAGTGCGAAATCCTTTCAAGACTAAATGCAGGCCGTAGGCTTTTGCAAAGTCCCGCGCAATTTCCAGACGGCTTGCAACAATCGCTGAAGCCGCCCGCTCCGTCAGGCGGCCCATTTCACCCGGATGAGGAGTCAACACCCGCACCCGGCGGCCCGCACGGAGCGTCTGGATGCACCCGGCAAACGCGTTCAGGCCGTCGGCATCAAGCACCACCGGCAAATCGTACTTGTTCACCACCTTGCGAACCAGTTCCATCGTCTCAGGATGCCGCCCCAATCCCGGGCCCACCGCAAGCACTGATTTGCCTTCCACCAGCTTGTCAAGAAGGCCGGCATCAAAAGCGCGCAATGACACCGTGCCCGAATCCGTCTCCGGCAACGGTTCGGTCATGACTTCCATGCTGTAGGCCGCAATAATCGGCAGAGCGCTTTTTGCGGTGGCCACGGTTACCAGGCCCGCTCCCGCCCGCAAAGCTGCTTTGGCCGCCATCGCTGCGGCGCCCGTTTTCCCTACCGAACCGCCCAAAACCAGTACATGCCCGTAGCTGCCTTTGTGGGATTCCAGTTCCCGGGGCCGGACAAGCCACTCGAGGTCGCCCGCTTGAAGAACGTTGAGAAATAAATCGTGATCCGTCTCAAGCGCCTCGGGCGGCGTGCCAATCGCTTTCACCACCCAATCGCCCGCCCGCAGGCAGGCAGGGGGGAAAAGGTGGGCAATTTTTGGAGCCGTAAAAGTTACCGAGGCGTCGGCCTGGACCGACTCTCCGATTAAATCGCCCGTGTCCGCAAGGACGCCGGTGGGCAAATCGACGGCCACGATTTGAGCTTGCGGGAATACGCTTGGGATATCCTGAACGACCTCAAGCAGAAAACCCCCAAGCGGTTTTGCGAGTCCGGTTCCCAGCAACGCATCGATCAGCAGCGTGCAGTCGCGCAACCCGTCTTTGATCGCGCGCCAAGCCGTGGGATCGGGAACGGTTTCCGGCGGTCCGCTCTCGGCGAGCCGCTCATAGTTCACCGCGGCATCCCCCCACAGTTTGGCAGGGTCGGCAAGAAGCAGCACCCGGGGGTTAAGCCCTTTATCGCGCAGCAGCCGCGCCACGACAAAGCCATCCCCGCCGTTGTTTCCGCGCCCGCATAAAATCACCATCTTTCGCCCTTCAAGGGGCGCGAATCGGCGTACGAGGAACTCCACGACACCGCGGCCGGCGTTTTCCATCAGCGTCAGGCTGGGCACGCCGTAGCGTTCAGTGGTGAGCCGGTCAACTTCCTGCATCTCGGCAGCCGTAAGAATCTTCATGCTTGTCTAGCCGCCCGCCATAGCTTCGAGTTGTTTGAGGTTCTGCGAATTCCCCATGACGATCAGGTAATCGCCCGCTGAAACGGCCGCGGACGGATCGGGATTGAAATCCAATTGTCCATCCTGGCGGCGAATCGCCAGCACGATAAGGCCGAGACGTCCGCGAATGTTGGCGCCTTCGATGGTTCGGCCCGCCAACTTGGAAGAACCGATGATCTTGACCTCTTCAATTTCAATATTGG
>JAJYHU010000227.1:6806-13460 GCA_021784615.1 Acidobacteriota bacterium
TCGCTAAGGGAAGAGAGCGCCATATCGATAAAACCTTGGACGTGCGGCCGCGTCATCACCCCCGCTATGCGCTGGCCAGCATAGCTGTAAGGCGAAATAACCGTCGTTGCGCCCGCTCTGAGCAGCTTCGATTCAGCGTCTTCTTCACTGGCCCGGGCGACAATGGGAATCTTTGGCGCCATACCCCGCGCGGTTAAAGCGATATAGACGTTCTGGGCGTCTGAAGTTACGGCGCTGGCAAGCGCCCGCGCCGACTCAATCCGCGCCTTTCTCAAAACCGCTTCACTGGCGGCGTCACCGATGATGACAGGAAAACCCTGTTCTTGGGCCCAAACGGCTCTGGCGGGGTCCCGCTCAATAATCACGAGCGGGAGCTTCCGGGCCGCGACTTCGGTAGCCACTCTCCGGCCCACGCGGCCCACGCCGCAAATGATGAAATGGTTCTTCAGAGAAGACAGCTCTTTTTCCATGCGGCGGCGTCCAAAAAACGAACCTAACTCGAATTCTATCACTGCCTTCGTAAGGGTTCCAATTGCAAAGCCCACAGCAACGACGCCAAGAAGGATGAGAATAACATTAAAGATCTCGCCACGGCCGCTGAGTTCGTTTTCCGGCCCTGCGCCAATCGTTGAAACGGTCATCAAGGTCGCGTAAAAGGATTTAAACCACCCCCATCCCTGGACAATATGAAAGCCCAGCGTACCCACGCCGACCAGAAAGACGACGAGAGCCAGGATAATCAGAGTGGTCCGGAATCGCCTCAACGCCTCAACCCTCCATTGCACAATTGCCGGCAAACGCCGGCACAGCCATTGAGCTTTCTATCCCGTAAAGTCCGGCAGCCACGCGTGGGCATCCTCGGTTTACCGAACATTCCGAAGAGCACCGATGCAGGCAAAACCGCTACTCGGTTGCCATCGCGACGATCAGCGTCATATCGTCTTGGGGCTCCTTGCTGCCCGTCCAGTCGTCAATGCTTCGGTAGATTTCTTCCACCAGGGATTCCAGGGAGCCGCCCTGCGCGCGCCGGAGGACCTCGATCAGGCGGCCTTCTCCAAACTGCTCTTCGAAATTATTTTCAGCTTCCGTCAGGCCGTCACTGAAAGCCACCAGCAAATCGCCAGGTTCAAGCCTAACCTCCGCCTCGCTGTAGGTCATCGGCGAAATCAGGCCCAGCGGCGTCCCTCCGACGTCCAGCCTGATCGTTGCTCCGTTCCGAAGCACGAGCGGCGCCGGGTGGCCGGCATTTGTGTAAACGATCCGGCGAGAGGATGCCTCATATAGCGCGTAGAAACAGGTCGCATATTTTTCGTCGGGGGTATTCTCGTACATTTGTTGATTCAGTTGTCCAAAAAAATCCGCGGTGGAAAGCCGGGCGGAATCCAGCCGCCCATCGGAAGGGAAATCGGCATAAAGCCGGGTCCGGATAATCGACTGCACAGCAGACATGATCAATGCCGCGGAAATCCCTTTGCCGCTTACGTCGCCCAGGACAATCCCCAGCCGATTCCTGCCCATGGGCAAGAAATCATAATAGTCTCCGCTAACCCCGCGCGCGGGTCTACAGGCGCCACAAAGCTTTAAACCAGGCGCTTCCGGGACTTTGGAGGGAAACAACTGTTGTTGCACCTCACGGGCAATCTCAAGGTCACGTTCGAGAATGGTTTTTTCGTGCGCCTCTTCCATCAAACGCCGCAGCGAGGCGGTCATGTTGTCAAAAGCTTCCCCGAGCGAACTGAGTTGGTCATGCGGCGGCATGTTGATCCGGTGCGAAAGATCGCCCGCCATGATGCGCTTCGTGGCGCCGTAAAGCTTGTCCACCGTCGTTGTCACGCTCCTGGTCAGTTGAATGCCGACTATCAGGGACATCAACTCAATCGTCAGGAAGATGGCCGCCACCACCAGAAACAGGTCCACGTAGATGCGCGAATATCGGCCCAGGGTCCCCAGGAGCTGGCCCGTAAGGGTTGAGAGCCGGGAAGTAACATAGACAAACACTGGTCTGGGAACCCGCTTCTCCTTAACGCCACCCCACTCGATGGGATTCAGCGCCGAAGTGCCGAATACGTCCGCATCCAAAAAGTTGGCCGGAGGGGGAAGAGCGATCGAACTCGACTGCAATGTTACCGCGCCCTTTGGCGTGCCGCGGGACATCCCCGGAGCGATATCTCCGGGCACTGGAGGAATGGGCATGCCTTGTTCGCGGGGATTGAAAATGACTCCCACCGGGCCGATACCGGAACCCACAATGTCCAGCAGCTTGGGAGTGAAGGGCTCGGAAAGGACCATGGTAATCGGCCCGGCGGAAGTTTCGCCCTCATCGACAGATCGAAGAAAGATCCTCCCGCCTTCAGCAACGACGCCGGCAAATTCCTCCCCGTGAAACCACACGGGAATAGTGGGAGTTTTGTTCAGGGTCTTTCCGTTCAAATAGAACGCCTCTTTTTCAGACCCCATGCTGAGCGAGATTTCAAGACCGGGATAGCTGGCTGCGTGGGTCGAAAGCTCCTGAACGTAAAACCGGCGCAACTGGCCAATCAACTCAACTGCCGTCTTTGCCCGGCTCAAGTGGGCCTCATGCGCGACCACGCGATTGACCTGCCGCAACTCCGCGACCTGTTCGCGAACTCGAAGCGTGACCAGGAAGGCCGCAAATTGTCCGTTGAGCATAACCGCCGCTAATCCGACCAGAACCAAAATTAGAACAATCGGGACAACTGCGATAAAAATGTAGGTGACAATCAGCCGCCGCCGAAGGTGCCAGAGAATATGGCGCTTCAGCGTTCCAACCAAGCGATTAACATAATAAACGCCTGCAATCGCCAGCCCAACAATCAACAGAATCCACAGCGGGGCGGGAAGCGCATCCCAAACGATGCTGGCCAGCCACAGGGCGAGTCCAAAAAAAATGACCCCCGCGGCAAAGCGCGCCAGCGGTCGCGTCCGATATTCTTGAAAGAGAAGATCAATTGCCGCGGCTAGCATTCAGCCTCCAAACCGCACCATGCAAGAGAAAACTTATTTCGCAAGCAGAGGGGGATTAAACGAATTCGCCGTTTCGCTTGTCTTTCCGTTCAAGGATGCCCACTCCAGATCATGATTCAATTCTAGCAGTGGACTTTGGGGCAGAGCGAGACAGTTTTGCGGCGTTGCGCAGCACGCTGTGGCGCCGGCTATAGCCGAAATATATGAGGAACCCGATCGCCATCCAACCGAAAAGCCGAATCCAGGTGTCTGAGGGGAGACCAAGCATCTGGGCCAGACAAACAATCATCCCCAAGGGAGCGACCACCCAGACCATGGGCGTACGAAATGGACGCCTGACCTCTGGACGCTTCTTGCGCATCACCATGACAGACCCACAGACGATAACAAACGCCAGCAGAGTTCCGATGCTGACCAACTCTCCCACAACCCGCAGCGGAACAAGTCCGCCACCCAGCGCGACAAAGAATCCCACCAGCGCCGTGCTCTTATAAGGTGTGCGGAAGCGCGGGTGAACGGAACTGAAGGCTTTGGGCAACAACCCATCAAAAGCCATGGTATAGAAGATACGGGTCTGCCCCAGCAACATAACCAGAATTACCGCCGTGGTCCCCAGGATCGCTCCCAGTTTGACAATCGGCGAGAGCCAGTGGGCGGGAGTGGAATCAATCGCCACGGCAAGAGGATCCGGCACGTTCAATTGCTTGAAAGGCGTGATACCCGTCAAGATCAGAACGACCGCAACATAGAGCACCGTGGAGATGGCCAGCGACCCCAAAATTCCAATTGGCATGTCGCGCTCCGGATTGCGCGCTTCCTGTGCCGCCGTCGAAACCGCGTCAAACCCGATATAAGCGAAAAAGATGACACCCGCTCCGCGCAAAACCCCGCTCCAGCCAAAATGTCCGAAGGCCCCTTGATTGGGAGGAAGGAATGGAACCCAATTGCCCCGGGTAACATAGAGCGCGCCTATCCCAATGAACATCAGGATGACTCCCACCTTCACCAGAACGATGAAATTATTAAAGCGGGCAGACTCGCGGATGCCCAGGATCAGCAATACGGTAATGACTGCAACAACAAGAAATGCCGGGAGATTAAAGTACGAGTGGATCAGGGTGCCGTCCACCATCCTGGCCGGGTCCCAGGGGCTGCGCGCCAACTCAGCCGGGAATGGGATGTGCAAGGTCCGCAAAAAAGACAGCATGTACCCCGACCAGCCAATCGAGACCGTCGTGGCCCCAACCGCATATTCCAGAATCAAGTCCCATCCGATAATCCAAGCCAAGAATTCTCCAATCGTGGCATACGAATAGGTGTAGGCGCTGCCGGCGATCGGGATCATCGACGCAAATTCGGCGTAGCAAAGGCCTGCGAACGCACAACCCACTCCCGAGAGAAGCACCGAAAGTACCAGGGCTGGCCCCGTATATTGCACGGCCACGCCGCTCAGCACAAAGATCCCCGCTCCGACGATCGCTCCAATGCCCAGCGAGATCAAAGCAACCGGGCCGAGCACGCGGCGCAGTCCCTGTTCAGAATCCGCAGCGTCCCTCCGCAGTTGTTCGATGCTCTTCTTCACCCACAGATCAGACATCCCGCCTCCTCTCGGTTCCGTGGCCGGGCCCCAGGTTCCGTTTATGCCAAAAGTAATAGATGGGAATTCCGATTGCCACAATCCCCAAACCGGCCAAGCTCCGCCCCGGCCGATGTAACAATAAAGCTCCTTCGATGAATACCGCAAGCACGATGTAGACCGCCGGTGCGACAGGGTATCCCCAGGCGCGATATGGCCGCGGAACGTCCGGCCGCGTCCGCCGCAGCCGGAAAACGCCGAGAATCGTCAAAATATAAAAGATCAGCACCGCAAAAATAACATAATCGAGCAACTCGTTGTAGGTTCCGCTCAACGTCAGCAGCGACGCCCACACCGCCTGCACCATCAGCGAAACGGCAGGGGTGCGGTACTTCGAACTAACTTTTCCCACCGAAGAGAAGAAAAGCCGGTCTTTGGCCATCGCGTAGTACACGCGCGCGCCCGCCAGGCTCATGCCATTCATGCAGCCGAAGGTGGAAATCACGATGGCGGCCGCCATCAATGCTGCGCCTCGAGGTCCCAAAATCGCTTCCATAACGGCTGTAGCCACCCGGTCCGCCGGGGCGTGCTGAATCCCTGCAAACGGCAACACCTGAAGGTAAATCAAGTTGCAGAAAAAGTAGACGCCGCACACAATTGCCGTTCCCGCCAGAAGAGCCAGGGGCAGATTCCGCTTGGCGTTCTTGACTTCGGCTCCGGTGAAAGTGACGTTGTTCCACGCATCTGAAGAAAACAGCGGTCCCACCAGCGCAACCGCCAGGATCGTGAGCGTTGCCGAACCCCAACGGGCATGCCCCCAAAAACTCTGATGGGCCGCCCCCACAGGAGTGTGGCTGGACCGCCACCACAAGCCTGCACCTACCAAGCCCACCAAGGCTCCCACTTTGACCACCGTAAAGATGTTCTGGATCCACGCTCCCATTCGCAGGCCGAAAATATTGACCACTCCCAACCCGATCAGGACTGCAATGCCAATGGCCTGCTCCGAGGAAACCGTCAGGGCCGCCCGATGTCCCAAAAGAGTGACAGTTCCCAGATTCACCAGGTAATGCTGTTCGGAAATCCATGGAAAGAAGAAACCTAAAAACTTGCCAAATGCCACCGCCACAGCGGCGATCGTTCCCGTTTGGATCACCAGAAAGAGAGTCCACCCGTAGAGGAACCCGAACAAAGGATTGAAAGCTTCGCGCAAATAGACGTATTGCCCGCCCGCCTTCGGCATCATGGCAGCAAGTTCACCATAGGTCACGGCAGCGAAAACCGTCATCACGGCGCTGATAATCCACGAAACAAGGAAGAGCCCGGGCGAACCGACCTCGCGGGCGATTTCCGCGGCCACAATGAAGATCCCCGACCCAATCATCGACCCCATCACGATCGTGGTGCAGTCGAGCAGGCCAAGGCCTTTTACCAATTCGGGCGAAGAAGAATCTGGAATCGGGTCATCCGCAGCAGGCATGGCCATAATCGAAATCCGTTAAGAAGGTGGCTTTGTTAACCCAGGAGACGCAAAAACTCCTGTGCGCGGGCCCCAATGTCCTCCGCAGCCAGCAAATCGTGGATCACGGCAACAGAGTCCGCCCCGGCCTCGATCACCGCCCGGGCATTGGCAAGAGTGATCCCGCCAATCGCCACCAACGGTTTGCACGTCAGGCGGCGTGCCTGGCGCAATCCATCCAGTCCCACCACTGGATCTGGCCGGTCTTTGCTGCTCGTAGCAAAGATCGGTCCAAATGCAACGTAATTGGCCGAGGAAGATTCCGCCTCATCCATTTGCGGCAGCGTGTGCGTGGAAACCCCCACCCACTGACGGGGGCGCAGAACTTGGCGCGCCGGTTCCACGGGTAAGTCCTCCTGGCCCAAATGAACGCCGCTCGCTCCCGACACCCGAGCGATGTCAGCCCGGTCATTGATAATAAAGACGCTATCCGCTCGCTTCGCCTGCCGGGCGATCTCGCCGCAGGCATCCGACCTTGCGTGGCAGTGGGGCGACTTCCTCCGCCGCATGCAGGGCGGGGGGTTGGCCACCCGGCGCGGCGGGGTGGTCCTGACGGCTGCCCGGCGGCCCCTGG
>JAJYHU010000433.1 GCA_021784615.1 Acidobacteriota bacterium
CGGACATCGTAATCAACTCTTTCTTCAAAGGAGCTTCCCGGATACTTCCCTTTTCAATAAGCACTTCTCCGGCATCCACCTTCAAGCCCGGCACATTCTCGTGACCGTAGACGAAGCGCACCACAAGATAGTTCGTCACCAGCAGTGCGGTGACGCCAATCAGCCCGCCGGTGATGGAATTGTCGTTGCCGATGGTGGCGTTCTGCACGGTGTTGGCGATCATCAGCAGCACCACCAGGTCGAAGGTGTTCAATTGGGCAAGTTCTCGTCTTCCCGCCAGCCTTAACGCCACCACCAGAAAGACGTAAACAATGATGGCGCGCAAAATCTTGTCCATAACCGGCAATGCCGGAACAAACATGTCGCTCCAAATGTTAACGTGCATCTTCAGCTCCTTTGGCCCCTTGGGAATTTGAAGCCGTCCGTCGCAGGGTCAACCGCTTCAAGTGGATCATTTAGAATCCCTGCCCCAGTCGTCTCTTACAATAGCCGGGTTTAGAACCAAACGTTGAGTGAACTTTTTCAGCAAGCGTGATAGCATGTGTTTTTTAATTCCAAGATACAGCAAATCGACCTTTTAGAGTCCAGCATACAACCGCGGGAGGTGCTTCATGAGCAAGACACGGCCAACACGGCGGGACTTTCTGGGCCGCGTGACTGCAGGGATCGCGGGTCTGGCCAGCATGGATCACGCTTTCGCCACGGCGCGGGTAAAGGGCATGCCTTACCGGACGCTCGGCCGTACGGGTGAAAAAGTTTCCCTCATCGGTTTGGGAGGGTATCACATCGGCATCCAGCCAACTGCCGAGGAAAGCATCCGGATTATCCACGCGGCCGTCGACAACGGAATCAATTTCTTGGACAACTGCTGGGACTATAACGGAGGAGAGAGCGAAATCCGCATGGGCAGAGCCCTTCAGAACAGTTATCGCCAAAAGGTTTTTCTGATGACCAAGACGGACGGGCAGGTGAAGGCCGCCTATGAAAAGCAGCTCGACGAATCGTTGCGCCGTCTCCGGACCGACGTGATCGACCTCGTTCAATTCCACGAAGTCGTTCGGATGGAAGATCCTGACCGGATATTCGGTCCCGGCGGCGCTTTTGAAGCGGCCCTTGCGGCTCGCAAAGCCGGAAAGATTCGATACGTCGGCTTCACGGGGCATAAGGACCCGGAAATCCATTTGAAAATGCTGAACACCGGCTTGCAGCACGGCTTCACGTTCGATACGGTTCAGATGCCGCTGAACGTCATGGACGCCCACTACCACAGCTTTGCAAAGAATGTCGTCCCGGTATGCGTCGAGCACGGAATCGGCGTTCTGGGAATGAAACCGCTGGCCTTTGGCCTGATCATGAAGAGCCACACCGTCTCGGCGATCGAGTGCCTGCACTATGCCATGAATCTCCCTACGTCCGTTGTCATCAACGGATGCGACAGCATGGAACGCCTCAACCAGGCAATTGAAGCCGCGCGCACGTTTCGTCCGATGAGCAAAGCACAATTGGCCTCTCTTTTAAAGAAGACAGCAAAGGCCGCCGCTAATGGCGGGTTCGAGCCTTTCAAAACTTCGCATCAGTTCGATGGCACGTGGCACAACCCGCAATGGCTGGGTTAATCCGGAAGAATCAACGTTGCCCGAAAGGAGCATCGAAAAATATGAAATGGGTTCTCGCGCTGTTCGATTTCACTCCCTTGCTGTTCGGCTCGCCTCAAACGCATCCCTCCATCGCACCTGGAGCCAAAGAGACGTCGGCGCAAAGCCTCCATTCGCTGTTGGGGCAGGATGCAAAGGTCCTGGTTATCGATGTTCGGGCTCCCAAAGAATATTATGAGAGCCACATTCCACAGACGCTCAGCATCCCCATCGAGCGGCTTCCCAAGATGATCCGGCAGCTCCGCGTTCCAAAAGACACCATGATCGTAACGGTGTGCGACCACGGAGGGCGCAGCTCAC
Source organism: Acidobacteriota bacterium (assembly GCA_021784615.1). Taxonomy (GTDB): domain Bacteria; phylum Acidobacteriota; class Terriglobia; order UBA7540; family UBA7540; genus JAMCXS01. Next base: position 1,956 of record JAJYHU010000433.1, read on the forward strand.
ACGCCGTCCTGGAGATCCAAAAGATGGGATACAAGACCTCCTCATTCTGCCCGCTCGACTCCTGGAGGAGGGATGGCTACCATCTTCAAAAGCTCAAGTCCAAGTGAGAAGCAGGAAAGCGTAAAATCTACCCAATGTGCATTTGAGAAACAACTTTCGCAGAAATTGCGAAATCGAGCCAGGCAAAATTCAAATAAGTAGCTTATTATCAAAGACATGCTAAAATGTGAATTTTGCAAGGAGAAAGTCCCAAAAATCCCATTGGGGGGCCTGGGAGGACTTGCATTCATTGCTAGCCTAGATATGGTTCCATCCGCCGGGCGCTCCGCCCAGCCCGCCCGGCGGATTCCCCCGCGCGCGCCCCGCCCCGCAAAGGGGGCCGGTTGAGCGCGATGAAAGAATTCCTGGTGGAATTTGCGAACCCGCGCGGCAAGCTTCTGCGCGGCATGATTCATCTTCCCGGCGGCGCCACGGCGCGGCGCCCTGCTCCCGGCGCGGTCTTTTTCCACGGATTCACGGGCGACCGGATGGAATCTCACTGGCTCTTCATCAAATGCGCGCGGCGGCTGGCCCGTGAAGGCGTCGCGTCATTGCGTTTTGATTTCTCGGGGTCAGGCGAATCCGAGGGAGAGTTTCGCGAAGCCACGCTGCAGAGCGAAATCTCGGACGCCCGCCAGGCAATCCGGTTCATTCGGCGTCAAAAGGCCATCGACCCTGATCGGATCGGGCTGTGCGGCCTGTCGCTGGGCGGATGCGTAGCGGCAGCGGTGGCGCCCGGGGCAAGGGCGCAGGCCCTGGTCCTTTGGAGC
>JAJYHU010000169.1 GCA_021784615.1 Acidobacteriota bacterium
TGCGTGACCGCTCTCATGCCCAAGGATCGGACGCTTAAAAATCCTACGCCGTTCGCGTGGACGGATATTACCTACCTGTTGCACAAAGCGCATGTGAGCTGGGTTTACTACCTGGATCACGGCGCGCTGCCGCCACCTTCCGGGCGTCGGAAGACTGCCGGACGTTTTCGAATGCCCCGCGCCCACCCGGGGGCCAAGGATGCCGAAAGGGGCGTTCCTGTCATCTGGAACGTGTTGCCCGGCTTTACAGATGTCCATGAGGATGAGCAACTGGCCAATATCGAAGACCTGAGCCGCTTTTATGAGGAGGCCAAAGCCGGAACCCTGCCTTCCGTTTGCTGGATTTCCCCCAATGGCGAAGATAGCGAGCACCCTCCCGCCAAGGTGAGCGTGGGGCAATCCTACGTGACGAGAATTGTGGATGCCGCGATGCGAAGCCCCGACTGGAAGAGCACCGCCATCTTCATCACCTGGGACGATTGGGGAGGATTTTACGACCACGTTGTGCCGCCCCGCGTTGATTCGCTGGGCTACGGCATCCGAGTGCCGGGACTTGTCATCAGCCCTTACGCCAAGCAGGGATATATCGACCATCAGACGCTGAGCTTCGATGCCTACCTGAAATTTATCGAGGACGTTTTTCTCCATGGCCGGCGGCTCAACCCCAAAACGGACGGCCGACCGGACTCCAGGCCGGATGTTCGCGAAGACAGTCCGACACTCGGGAATCTCATGAAGGATTTTGATTTTTCCCAGCCGCCCCGGCCGCCCTTGCTCTTGCCCGTTCATCCCAAGACCACGCTGGTGGAAAATCCTCCTTGCAGTCCCGGTCAATCGTCTTGTTATTGACCGTGGGCCTCTTGAAACAGGAAGTAGCCACGCTCAATCAAGACAGCGATTGAGCGTGGCTACCAACTTGCTCGCCAATCCCTTCCGCACAGGATTCAGGTGCATATAATCCATCCGCGCTCCGAATTCCTGCTCGTGCCGCACAAAACGGTCCCAGAACTGGTGCTGCCATACCGGCCCTGACGCGTGTCGCGCGCCATTCAGCGAACAGGCTGTAATCCATTTGATGTTCTGCACCACGCGGGAAATCGTCACCAGATGGGCCGGCAGATCAGCGCGTGCCCATGGTCGGCATCAGAACGTAGCCGCAGAGCAGAAAGCCGAGCCTGCGTCGAGACTCGTTGATGGCTGCCGCCACGCGGCCGAATTCCTCCTCCCTCAGAGGCGCGAGCGCGCGGCGAAGATTAACCGCGATAAAGAAGATTCGGTCCGAGGTTTGTAGCCGGTGAACGCGTGACACGAAAGGATATTACCACCGTGAAGGCCGAAAAGCCCACGGCACAAAACCGGTGCCGTGGCTACCCGCTTGAAGCCTGGAATCAGCCACACTTTGTTTTGCTGTATCCCCAAGAGGCAACTCCACGCTGCCATACGGCGAGGGCAACTCATCGCGACGACCCCAAACTGATCCATTTCCATTGTTTGTGCGCAATTGACGTAATTTGCCGCGCTGTGCTACGTTCGGTTGATGGAAGTTTGGCATGATTCCCGCCTGCGAAGGAGGTCGATTGGCCGCTGCCCTAATCTTATTTTTCCAGGGTGATATCTCGCAATACCTGGAAAGCACCGGACTTGTAGCACGCATTGTTCTGGCGATTCTGCTGTTCTTTTCGGTTTTCTCCTGGACCATTATTTTTCAGAAGATCCGGTCGTTCAAGCGCGCGCTTGTGGACTCGCATGAGTTCTTGAGGGTGTTTCGCCAGAGCAAAAAACTCTCGGACATCCGCTCCTCCTGCACGCTCCTGAAGGACAGCCCGCTGCCGGAAGTTTTTCTATCGGGCTACCGGGAAATCGAGAACCAGGCAACGGTAAGCGAAAATCCCGGCAAGACCGTGATTCGCAGCTTTGAGTCCGTGCGGCGTTCGCTTCAGATTGCTTCCACGGCGGAACTCTCGCGCCTGGAGCAGAGGTTATCGTGGCTTGCGACCACTGCGGCCACATCGCCTTTTATCGGCCTGTTCGGAACCGTGTGGGGAATTATGGACGCCTTCCACGGCCTGGGAACAGGAGGCGCGGCCAGCCTCAGCAGCGTTGCTCCGGGAATTTCCGAGGCTTTGATCACCACCGCCGCGGGCCTGTTTGCCGCCATCCCTGCTCTGATTGCCTACAATCAATTCCTGCAACGCCTGAAGGAATTCGGTTCCATGCTGGACGATTTTGCGCTCGAGTTTCTGAACATGACGGAGCGATACTTTACATAGAAAGCCGAGTTCCGCCGCCGGACCTTTCAGGGGCATCGTCGCAGCACGAATAGCGGAACAGAACCCGCCGCTGCGGAGCGACCCATAAAAGAGGTTAATCATGGCCTTTACAAATCCCAAGGGAAGAACCCAAACGTCGATGTCCGACATCAACGTGACTCCCTTTGTAGACGTCATGCTGGTGCTCCTGGTGATCTTTATGATCACGGCCCCGCTGCTCGAATCGGGCATCCAGGTCGAATTGCCCAAAACCAAAACCGTCAAAGTGCTTTCCGAAGAACGCGTGGTGGTGACGATTGACAAGCACCAGACGATCTATGTCGGGAACGATCCCGTCAACATTCACAGTCTGGGAGACGTGATCCACAAGCAGTTGAAGAACGCAGGAAAATCGCCCGTCTATATTCGCTGCGACCGGGACGTGGCGTTTGGAGCGTTTGCTGAGGTTATTGACGCGCTGAAGCAGGCGAAGCTGAACAACATCAATATCGT
>JAJYHU010000261.1 GCA_021784615.1 Acidobacteriota bacterium
CGTGGCCACTCGCGAAACAAGGATGGTCACCGGCGTGAAGAAGGTCGACAACGAACTTAAGATCGCGCCGGGAGGAATGCGGAAGCAAACAAAACACGCCAAGAAGGCGGCAGAGAAGAGTTCCTAGTGTCATGTCTCAGAAGTGCGTTGATAAAATCTGCGCGTGTCGCTGTCATTCCGAGGGCCGAGGTTTCGATCGGACCGAGGAATCTGCTTGGTTTTCAATCCCTCATCAAAAGCAGATTCCTCGCTGCGCTCGGAATGACATTTAGACTTATGCAGCGAATTAATGAGCCAGTACACTGGCACCTCGCGCGTCCATTGTTTCACGTCGCGGGTTTGCGGCCATTCGAGAGACCGCCGGCGATTTGCCATCGCCGGCGGTAAAATCTATCATCATGCTCCCGGTGTGGCGCCCCTGGAGTTGATTACCATACGATCGCGTCCGTGGCATTGAATGCCACGGGTGTGCCAAGTTTGCGGGAAGGAGATTCCATGCCCAGAATCGCGATCATGATTGTTTTCTTGTCCATCGTGCGCGCGGGCGTGGCCGCGCAGCCCTCCAACATTCTGGAAAAGAGCTTTGCTTTTCCACCGCCGGTTCAATGGATATCCGGCAATTGGGAAGTCTCGTTGATCGGCGTGGCCTGGGGGCCTGCCAATTCTCCGGAGATGATTTCCAAGGGGCACGGGGAACGTTTTTCAGGCAAAGCGGAATTTTTCTCCGACCGTTCCTACGCGCTTGCGATCCACCTCCAGGCTTATGCGACGAACTCTTCGGCGTCTATGATGTCCGGGAGCAGCGGCTTGGTTTTGATCAAGAACGTAAACGCCGATCTCCAGGTGCCGCTCGAACTCACTCCATCAGGTTTTGTGCGTTTTTCAGGCACCCCTGGCACGATGGACCTTTCTTTCAACCGTATCAACACGACTGAGGTCTGGGACTTTTTCCCGGTTTCGCCCCACCGAAAGGAGTTCCTGCTCCAGTCGTTCGCCTTTTCTTCCATGCATGGCAAGGGAGGCAGTCCGTTAGCATCTTTCAGGGTTCTTATACGGCATAATGGCTTGGACGTGGTCAACGCTCTGCCCGGTTTGCATACCCCATGCTCGGACTTCACGAAAAGCTTCTCGGGAACCATTGGCCCCAACGTTCAAGTCACGCTGCGGCTTACGCAGCAGGCCACGACGCTTTCCGGCACGGAACAGTATGCGCGGATTGGAAAGACCCTGTGGCTCGAAGGCCGGGTCGATTCCTTAGGCAACTTCGCCCTCCAGGAGCGCTACCCGAAGGACCATGTGACCGGTATCTTCAAAGGAACGTTCTCGCGCTTATGTAACGGCATGACTGGTTATTTTTCAAAGCCGAATGGGTCCCGACTGCTGCCCTTCGAATTCGCTGAAGTCAAATCGGGCAAGTAGTCGCCGCACACTGTTGATGGCCAGGCATCTCCACCAAGCAGAATCGTTCCGCTGAGGCTGGGGAAGATTCGCGGTTAGACGCGGTCCCGATCGAGTGAATTTAAGGTGCGGATCAGGCAAGGGACGAATTATCATTTTGGGTCGAATAGTTCTCCCGCGGGGTGAACTTTAGGACAATGAACCCGAAGAATCCAGTCGGCAGGCGATCCTTTCTGGCGGCGGTGGCGACGGCGGGCGCGGCTGCAACGGCCGGCGCGGGCGTGTTTGATGTCCGGCGCTTCGGCGTGCGCGGCGGGCGTGATGTGCTGCGACGGCGCGCTTGCAGGCGGCCCTGGACGCCTGTTCGAAGGCCGGCGGAGGAACGGTCTACGTGCCGCCCGGCGAATACTTGAGCGGCAGCTTGTTTCTTCCCAGCCGCGTGCGCCTTTACCTTGAAGCCGGCTCCACGATCTACGCGAGCACCAGGCCGGAAGACTGTCAAAACGGTTCCGCTCATCTGATTACGGCCCGCGGCGCGGAGTACGTCGTCTTGCGCACAGACGTAATGGGCCCCGGCGTTTTCAACCCCGTTTTCCACGAATACGCTCACTATGCCATGCGCCAAGTGCTTGCGGGTGTGCCGCTATGGCTGGCGGAAGGCGATGGCGCCGAGGCAGCGTCGGAAATGAAACCGCCAGAACTTTCAATCCCTTTGATTCAAAATACCAGCAGCCGGCAGCGCATCCGTAAGGTTGCTCTGCCGCGGGATTAGCGCGGAACGCGGTTATTAGTTGACCGCGGGTTTGTTTGTGATCTGCCGGGCGCTTTGGTCGCCAGCGGGAAACACGAGTTTCCGTTTTTTCCAGCGCTGGTGTTCCCGGATGGCGAGCTTGCGCGCGCGCTCCCGGCCGGCGAATTTTTCCACTTTGTAAACCTGTCCGGGCACCTCTCCTTACCAGAATTTCGGGGCTGTGGCGCGGACGTGTCCTTGCAAGGTGACCGTCCAATCATCGGTGCGGAAGGGCGGAGCGGGCAAGCCGGCCCGGTTGTAGAGATTGCATTGGGGGTAGTCGGCCCAGGCGTAGCGCGCGGCCACGGGCGCGGGCACGAGGGGACTTGCGAGGACAACTTCATCGCCTTCGATTCTGGCCTCTGCCGGAACAAACTTCTGATCTTCCCCGGCAATCTCGAATCCCGCAGGCGCCCCGCCGCGCGCCACCAAGCCTCCGTCCACGTGGCTGAAGCTCAGGCGCAGAGTTCCATTCAGCGCTTGCAGGGACTTAAAAGTTGGTCCTTGATAGTCGACCTTGCGGCCGTAGGCGACGGCTTCCGCCGCAAGCGCCAGCCGGCG
>JAJYHU010000069.1 GCA_021784615.1 Acidobacteriota bacterium
TGATGCTGCCGCCGGCCGTGCGCGCCGACCGCTTTACGGTGGAAGGGCTGGTGGATGAGCTGGGCAGCGCTGCCATGCAGAGCATTGTGGAAGAGTCCAAAACCGATCTCGGGAAGTACGGCTTTTCAAATCCCACCCTGACGCTCCATTTGAGCGGCCCCGGCGGAGGCCAGACGCTGGTGGTGGGGAAGAAGAGCGGCGATCAATATTACGCGATGAACACCGCCCTTGATCCGGTGTTCACCATCGGCTCCGATTTCCTTACCCAGTTCCAGAAAAGCGCTTCGGACCTGCGCGCGAAAGACCTATTCACCTATTCCACCTTTGAAGCCCATAAGATCACGGTTGACGGCCCCAAGGGCCGCCGCGTTTTTGAGCAGAACAAGGACAAGTGGAGCGAAACTTCCCCCGCGAGCAAGATGGAGACCGGCGAAAAAGTCGAGACCTTGCTGGACAACCTCCGGGATTTGAGCGCCACGTCGTTCCCCAAAAAGAATCCTACGGACCTTGCCGCCTACGGGCTTATCAAGCCCCTTTATACCTTCCAGGTGCAATCCGGCAAGCAGAACAAAACTCAAACCGTCGAGATTGCGAAAGTCGGCGATCACATCTACGCGCGCCGTTCCTCGGACGTGGTGCCGTCGGAGGTTTCAAAGGACGCCTTCTCAGCTGTTGAAAAAGCTCTCGGCGCTCTCTGATGGAATTTCCCGGTGTCTCCTGCTATAGTGCCGAGTTTCACTCCCGGCCCATTCCTGGGGCGCGCGCAGCGGCGCGCGGGGCCGGCGCGCGGAATCCATAACAAAAACCGAAGACGGAAAGAGAACTGAATAAAGCGATGCGCATAACCAAAATTGAAACCGCGGTTGTTGAAGCCAATTACGACTGGACTCTGGTGAAAGTCACGACGGACGCGGGCATTGTCGGCTGGGGCGAAGCCTTTTTTGCGCCCGGCCTGACCAACGTGATCCGGGAGTTCAATGAGTTTCTCGCCGGAGAAGACCCGCGCGACGTTGACCGCCTTTGCCGCCTGATGCGGACGGCGCTTGGGGCGGCGGGATCTTCCGGCATGGGTTTTCATGCCATCAGCGGCGTTGACGTGGCGCTCTGGGACATTGTGGGCAAGTCGGCGAACCTGCCCATCTATCAGTTTCTGGGCGGCAAGTATCGCGACCGCGTTCGGATTTACGCCGATTGCCACGCGGGCGAGGGGCTTTCAAGCCTGTCGCCCATGCTGCTGCCGCGCACGCCCGGCTGGGCGCGGAAGCGCGGCGCGAAGGCGGAGCCGGAAGAGCGCTGGCGGAAGGATCTGCCCAACCGCGCCGAGCTGAGCACCAAATATCACGGCGGACAAAAGGCTGAGGCCCCCGCCATCCGACCGGAGAGTTACGCCCGCCGCGCGCGAGAGATGAAGCGGCAGGGCTTCACGGCTCTGAAGTTCGATATCGACGTTCCCAGCCAGTTTTCGCTGGATGACTACAATCGCGCCCTGACGCGCAAGGAAATTGACCTGATGGCGGGCCTGGTGGGCGCGCTGCGCAAGGCGCTCGGCAAGGATGTGGACCTCGCCATCGACTGCCATTGGAATTACGGCGTGAATGACGCGGTAAGGCTGGCGCGCGCCTGCGAGGAGTTCGACCTGCTGTGGCTTGAAGACCCCATCCCGCCTGAGAATACGGACGCGCTGGTGCGCGTTACCGCGGCCACTTCCGTGCCCATCGCCACAGGTGAAAACCATTACCAGCGCCACCAGTTCCGCGAGCTTTTGGAGCGCAACGCGGTGGACATCCTGGCGCCCGACTTTCAGAAGGTTGGCGGGCTGCTCGAAGGCCGCCGCATCGCCGACATGGCCGACGTTCACTACGTGGCCGTCGCCCCCCACAACATCTCAAGCCCCATCGGCACCATGGCTTCCGTGCATCTGGCGGCCGCTATTCCCAACTTTCTGGCGCTGGAATGGCATGCGGCTTCCGTCCCGTTTTTCGACGACCTGATTAAAGGCCGCCGCGCGCCGCTCATCCAGAAGGGCTACGTCGCGCTGCCCGACCGCCCCGGCCTCGGCATCGAGCTCGACGAGCAGGTCGCATACAAATACCGCAAGCAGGGCGAGCCTTTCTTTGACCAGCCGGCCTGAAGAGTCTGTGTGACAACTGTTCCCGGCCTTCATTCCGAGCCCGTTCGCCCTCCCCTTGCGAACGGCCCTGAGCGAAGCGAAGGATCTCAGGATAAACTCCGCGAGGAATCTCGCACTGAAATCGCAACACTTATGAGATTCCTCGTCGCCTGCGGCTCCTCGGAATGACACACAACTTGGGTTTTCACACAGACTCTGAAGCCCCGCGTGAGGTATTACGCTCTCCTCAGCGCCCGGCTTCCGTAACGGTGGTTTATCCCGCCATCCCGCCTTCTGGACCTGAAAGAACGGGCCGTGAGCAGACGGCCCCCGCGGCCGAGGCTTGAAGCCTCACCGGCAATGGCGGAGAATTGAGCCATGAAGCTGGGGGCGCGATGGGAAAATATGCGGCTGCTTTGTCGAACGATTCCGGTGGTTCTCTGCTTCCTGGCCGTGCAAAGCTCCTCTGCCGCGGCCGCCACGTTGACGAACCAGACGCTCGACGGTTTTACGCGCTACGTCCAGGCCACGGAAGCGCGGATCAATCGTGAAGTGTCGCGGCCGGACGGCTTCCTCTACATTGACGAGCTTGGTTCTGAGCGCCGCTCACAAGTGGATAGCGAGTTGCGGAGCGGCGGG
>JAJYHU010000370.1 GCA_021784615.1 Acidobacteriota bacterium
GCCCGATAGCTTGGCCATAACCCAGTTTGCGATGCGGCTTGGCAGGCGGCGCGTGAGCCAAGTGTCCTGCCTCCTGAATCTCCAGCCGCTCACAAGGTCGTAACCCTCATTGATTTTGGCGATGAATTGAGGGATTTCGGCAGGATCGTGCTGGAGGTCGCCATCAAGCGAAATGATAATTTCTCCCTGCGCATAGTCGAACCCGGCCTGCAATGCGGTGGTCTGCCCGAAATTTCTCCGCAACCTGACGGCAAGCACACGGACGTCATTGGCGCAAATTTCCGCAAGCAAGGAGTATGTCCTGTCCGCACTGCCGTCATCCACAAAGACCACTTCGTAGGAGCCGCCGACCGTGTTCATGATTTCCACGATCTTCTTGTAAAGCGGACGCAAGTTGTCTTCCTCGTTAAAAAGAGGAACCACAATGGAATATCTCACCAAATCTTGTTTTTCCATCAGCAACTTCCCTTTCTTCGCATCCGGATCTCAAGAATTCTGCGTCTAAGCCTTCCGGGCAGCTTCCTGAACCGATGGGGATTCTTCTTTTCTCTTTATAAACTCTTCTGCCCCTGATCGTGCCGCGGCCAAGTTTCCATAGGCAATCAGCTCAATTCCCAATTCTGCGATGAGCGCTTTCAAACCCGGCTGCGTCAGGGCGGCCAGTTCCGTTTCACGCTGGGACCGCAGCCGGGTGCGGGTCGCGAGCAGCGCGCGGTCAACATATCCCGGATGACAAATCATCTCACTCGATCCTTCCGGCAGGCTGCGAAGAATTCGATTGAGCGTATGGGCATCCAGGAAGCCTGTCTGGCTAAGCCCGTAAAAGTGTTTCGGCCAGTGCAACCCGGCGGCGACAAGTTTCTTCTTTTGCCAGGCCGCAAGCCCGGAAAGCACCCGCCCAAGGACGAATTGCTTTGCCGCGCCCGGCCCACGGGCGGCACCGGGACGGAATAGTCCGAGCCCGGCCGTCACAGGTTCCAGGGTGATTCGGATACAACCTATCTTAAATTCCCGGGCAAGTTTTATGGCCGCATCAAACAGAGGAGGCAAAAGGTGGATGTGCTTGTGGCCATCCAAGTGGCTGATGCGGATGCCCGCCGAAACAATCTTCTCAATTTGGCTTCGCCACTCGCGTTCAACCTCATCAAGTTTCATTTCTCGCCGCATGACTCGCCGGGCCACGGCAAAAGGGCTTCCCGTGAAGACTCCTCCGGAACAAAGCAGCGAAGAAACTAGCGAAGGATCAGCGATCGGCGGACCATCCGTAAGGTTCAAGTGAACGCCAACGCCTAAAGCCTTGACATCGCGGCTTGCCACGACGGCGGCATCAAATGCCCCGCCATTCGCCAGCAGGCTGGCATTCGTAATGATGCCACGTTTGTGCCCATCAAGGATGGCGCGGTTGACGCCTTCCGTCAGCCCAAAGTCATCCGCATTGACAATCAGCTTCTTCATTTTGATACCGCGACCGGGGAAGCGCCGTTTTCGCTCCGGCCTTTGAGGGGAACCGAATAACGGGCGGCCAGCAACAGCCCCACTGCGACCCAAAACAGGGTGCGGATCTTACGGATGATCGCCAAAGAGACTCCTTCAGAGGCGCTGTAGCCCACCGCCTTGACCACCAGCGCCGTTCCTCCTTCGTCAACGCCCACGCGCATTGGAACAAAGGAAAAGAAAAGGTTCACGACACGGTTCGCTGCCTCAATAATAAAGGCGGCCAGAAACGAACTCCGGTGGACCGTCAGGCTCAGGATGATATAGGCCTCGATCACCCCGGTCAGGATCGCCGTAATTTCCAGCAGAAGGATCAGCGCAGATTCAACTTTGTGGCGCCGGCAAAAATCGTGAACGATCTCCTCAAACCGGTCGACCCTGTCCCGCTTGGCCTCCAGTTTATTTCCCCAGCCGATCTTCAGCCTTTTCATGCCATCAAGAACTTTGCCGACCACCTTGTATCGCTTCTTGAAGATTAAACCGATTGAGCTTGCGATGAGGAACAGAGCCACCAACACCACAAACCCCGCCGTGCGAACCGATCCCGGCAGCGCAAACTCAGACACAAGGAGCACAAGGCCGCTGGCAATCACGAGGCCCGCTGCAAAACTGTAAGCAAGGTTCTCGATCACCAGGGAGGAAGCGCTGTGCTCGGCGGAGATCCGGCGCGACAAAGTGACGCCCTTGACGGTCTCTCCAAGCAACGGCCCTAGAAACGTCAGGTCTGTAACCGCCTCGCCTACCAACCGCATTCCGAAAAGGTCCCAAAACCTTACCTGCCGTTCCTCCGGCTCAATCGCGTGGTACCAGGCAATGGTTCGGAGGATGTGCCGGACACCAAAAATGAGGATCAAAACCAGGAAACCCGCTCCGACTTCCGAGATCCTCGCGACAATCGTGCCGGGACCAGTCTCCTCAATCAGCAAGACAAACAGACCCAGTCCGGCCAGAAGTCCAATCAGTTTGAGTGTTTTCTGTCCTCTCAAGCGAGTTGCCTTATGGGTTCAAGCGCCGTCTGCCAAACTGCCGGCGCTTCCGGACACTCCGGCTTCCCTAATAGCCATAGTAAGCGACCTAAGCCTAAAAGACGAGAGGAAGGAGCCAATTCGCCGGGGTCGCTAGGCCGCTGCCCGCGGCCTGCCGAAGGGCCAGCGTGGCAATCGATCATTCAATGGTGAGCCAGGTAACCCCGCCGGCCGGAATCGATACCGTCACTTCAACTTCCGCATTGCCGTTCAGCCGATACTCGCGTC
>JAJYHU010000060.1 GCA_021784615.1 Acidobacteriota bacterium
CTTGCGCAACGCTGCCAAGGCGCTTCCAGTAACTTTTCGTACGGTTTTTTTCCTCCGTGATGTGGAAGGGCTTTCGACGGAGGAAACTGCGGAAATGCTTAATCTTTCCGTGGGTGCGGTGAAAGCCCGCCTCTTTCGGGCGCGCCTCCGTCTGCGTGAAGAGTTAAGCAAGATTTTTAAACGAGGTTAACCCTTAGTGAATTGCAAAGAGGCTGTTCAAGAAATCTCAAGCTATCTGGACGAGAGTCTGGACGAGGACCTGAAGCGCACTTTGAAAGCCCATCTGAAGTGTTGCCACCACTGCCAGGTCATTTTCGACACGACCCGGAAAACCGTTGAGCTTTATTGCGACGGGAAGCTCTTTCCGCTTCCTGACGAGGTCCGGAGCCGCCTGCACGCGGCACTGCGCAAGAAGTGCCAACCCCCGTCCCGGTAACTTGAAAGTCAGTTTTCATGTGCCGGCCGTGCTCAGGGCGTTCGTGCTTCTCCCGCCATAAAGTACAGCGAAATCACCATATCTCTCTTCATCTTAATGATTTCACTCGCAAAAGCGTAGGTTGAATGTATCTGCGCGGCCGGATGGATCGCTTTCCAAAATACTCGGCTTGTCACTGTCGCGGCCTGCCTCCGGACAGACTAAGCTTGTCGGGCGGAGCCACGCTGGGCCCTTCGCTAATGGCCATGGACGGATTGCGGAGATAGTTTGGCTGTTGATTTTGAACCATGCTCCGATATGTTTGAGAATGGGAGTGAACGAATGCGCAGATTTCCGGGATAGCTTGCCCGATCAACCATTCGTTGCTCTCAAGCCTCCTGGGGTTGTTTGTGCGCTAGGAGCGGGTTGCCAAGTTCCGCCTGGAATCGGTGGAACTGCTGCATCAGGTGTTTTCGAACCGGCGCCATGGCGCTGCTTTCAGCCAAGTCCTGATCGAGCATCTCCCAAGGGTTCCTTTTCAGGTCGAACATCTGCACCTTGCCAATTTGCGGATAGGCGACAAGCTTGTAATCCTTGCTGCGAACCGTTCGTTGAAAATTCAGGTATCGCGAGAATATGGCGTCGTATTTGGATTTCCCCTGGCCCGTGATCAGGCCGGCGATGCTTGGGAACTCGACCGATGGGGGAACCGGAACGCCCGCCAATTCACAGGTTGTTGCAAAGGTGCAGTGCTGATAAACGAGATCATTAACCCTCTTCCCTTTGGGAACTCCAGGGCCCGTGATAATCCACGGTATGCGGATGCTGTGGTCGAACAGGCGTTGCTTTCCCATCAGGCCGTGCTGGCCGACCGCCAAACCGTGATCAGCGGTGAAGATCACGTAAGTATTGCCTGCCAGCCTTCCCCGATCGTTCAAGGGCCTGAAGAATTCGGCCAATATGCCTGTCCAGATACGCAATGACGGCATAATACTCTGATCGGTGCAACCGGACGGCCGCAGAAGTTCTCGGGAACGGCGCAAGCTCCTCGTCGCGGCCGCGTAGAAAGCCGTTATCAAATGGAAACTCAGGAAGATAGTTCGGCGGGATTTTGATTCCATCCCGGGGGACCATGTCGACGAATTCTTTCGGAGATTGCCGGGGATCGTGCGACGAATTAAACCCGACGTACATAAAGAAGGGCTGCTTGAGGCGGGGCACTTTGCGCTCCAGGTAATCGACGGCGCAATCGGCATAGATCTGGCAGGAATGATGAATGGCATCCTCCCGAGTATTTTGCCACAGCTTGGTATGGAGCCAATGGCCTTTGAGGCTCTTATCCCACGGCGTCCAGGAATCCCGGGGCCTGGGGCGATCATAGGCTTGCGGGCCTGATTCGAACATGCCCAGCCCGATGGGACCCATTTCGTTAAAGCATCGCTGCATCATCGTAGGGTCCAAATGCCATTTCCCGACGATATACGTGTGGTAGCCGGCATTGCGAAGCGTCTGTCCCCACAAGGGCGTGAAATCACATTCCTGGTCCGCCCGAAAGGTGTTAAGGCCCGTTACGAGCATCATGCGGCTGGCAATGCACACGGCGGGCGTCCAGCTTCCTTGTTGAAAGCAGTGCGTGAAGGCGCAACCGCCTGTTACCAAACGGTCCAGGTTGGGTGTGCGGACGCCCTGGCCATAGAGCGCCCCAATGGCGCGATAGGTCAGGTCGTCCGCGATCATGAAAAGGAAATTGGGCTGGGATTTTCCCGCGCTTCCGGCAGGGGGCGCATCTCCTGCCAGCGCTCTGCCTGCCGCTGATCCTGCCACCATTGATTTGATAAACGTCCGGCGTTCCATGATTTCCTCCGTCCCTCGTTACCAATCTATGCAAGCGGCCAATTGACTGCGCGCCGTCGCCGCCGAACAGGATGCAACTTGCCAGAGAATGACTGACAGTCCCAATCTGAAATCATGGCGTAGTCTCGGAAGCAGCATCCTAAGGAACTTTGGCCTTCACTCACTTCTTGTTTTCTCGGCCATCTTAACTCGAACGTGAAACATTTGCGCTATGGAATTCCTGTTTTCGCCAGAAGGTGCGAATTGGGTATCATGGCCTTTCATAAAAAAACGATTTCGATTGGGCAACAGACGTTTCAAGTTCTCCGGCCGTTTTGACCTGGCGCTTTCCTGGCGCGGAAAACAACCCAAGCCATGTCCTGCCGCGGTTCGGCGGCGGTTGCCATTGCTCTTTGACTTCGAGCATGATCCGGGGGAAAATGCATGGTTTGTGTGTGTCTCATCAGGAGGCGGAAAGCGAAACCGCGATCTTGGCCGAAAAAGATTTTTCGGAGCTCCCAAATTTGAATCTTAATTTCTCAGCTTAAAAATACCCAATCCTTCGCCCAAACGTTAACGGCGCTGGATAAGGAGGCCCAATGGCATTCTTGAAGAGGAACGAAAAGACCCGCCGCTTAAATCATCCTACAGGGTTCATGGCCGGTCTGGCCGCCCTGGCGTTGTTGGTGCTCGCGTCGCCTGCCGCATCTCTCGCTCAAAGCTCGCCGCAGAAGCAAAGTCCAACGCAGACGGCTGCTTCCAGGATTCCCGGCAGCGAGAAAATTCAGCACGTGGTGTGGATCATTCAGGAGAACCATTCCTTCGATAATTACTTTGGCACTTTCCCGAACGCCGACGGAATTCCTCCCTCGACCTGTTTGCCTGAATTGCCCGGCGGCAAGGTCTGCGTGAAGCCCTTCCACATGCCTGCCGGACAACCTCTGCTGGATTTGGAACATAGCTGGGAAACTGCTCATGCTGCTTACGACCACGGCACCATGAGGGGTTTTGTTTGGGCGGAAGGCTCTCCCTATACCATGGGCTATTATGACGCTCGCGACATCCCCAACTATTGGAAGTACGCTCACGACTACACGCTTTGCGACCGATTTTTTTCTTCGGAAATGACCGGCAGTTCGCCGAATCATGTTTACACAGTGGCCGCCCAGTCGGATGAAATCAACAACATTGGCTCGCTTGCCCAGCTCAAGCGCGAACTGGACGATGACGACGGCTTCAATTTCGCCTCCATCGTCAAACGCTTCAGCGGCCAGAACATCAGTTGGAAGTATTATGTGGAGACGAAGCCGGATCATTCGGGGGGCTGCTCACTGAACGCGCACTTCGCACAACTGGCCTGTCCCGGCCCGAAGGATTTTACGTTGTGGAATCCTCTGCCGGGCTTCAAGGCGATCCGCGACAACGCCAACAGCATGAGCCGCATGGTCTCTCTGACTGAATATTTCAGCGACCTGAAGCAGGGCGCTCTTCCTCAAGTCAGCTGGGTTATTCCCGACTTCCAGGACAGCGAGCATCCGCCGGAACCCCTCGGACAGGGAATGTGGTATGCGACTCGAATCATCAACGCCTTGATGCGCAGCCCTTATTGGAAAAACACGGTTATTTTTCTATCCTGGGATGATTACGGAGGTTTTTTTGACCATGTTTCGCCGCCGGAAGTTGATGCCTACGGGTACGGCCCCCGCGTGCCGATGATTGTCATCTCGCCATACGCGAAGCAGCAATACGTTTCTCACTACACGTATGATTTCACGTCGGTTCTGAAATTTATCGAACAGCGCTGGAATCTTAAGCACCTCACGCCGCGGGACGGGAGAGCGAACGATATGGCCGACTGTTTTGATTTTGGGCAGGCTCCGGCCGCGCCGCTCGTCATTCCCGTTCCGTCCGGAATTCATTCGCGTTTGCTGCCCGTGCATATTACCTATCCTCCGTACGTTGAGCTACCGCACCAGGAGCATGTGCAGGATCAAGGGACGCAGGCAGTTCCATACATTCCGTCGCCGGCTCCCAAGGGGAAGTGAGATAAAGTTGCCGGCGGCGCGCAAGGGCTCTGCCGAGGTCCTGACGGGCGGTTTGTCGTTTCCTGTTTTGGCGCAACCGCTTTTCTGAAATGAAGGAGGTTGAAGAATGAATTCACTCAATCGCCGCAGATTTATTCAACTTTCGGCTTCATCTTTGGCGCTCAATAAATTGCTGCGGTGCGGCGTCCTGCTGGGCGCGCCCGAGCAAACGGACAACCAGCGTTTCATCGGCCGGAACAATTCTTTTGTCGCTGAACTCGAGAGGCTCAGTGAGATGCTGGGAGAGCCGGTGACCAGTTGGAAGACGCACGCTGACAATCTGCCTCATCCGGAAGACCCGAGTTTGGATGACTCCGACTGGCCGGTTTATCAGCCGCCCGTACGAGGAAAACGCGACCGGAGCCCGGAACCAGGCAGGATGTGGTTCCGCAAATGGGTTGTGATCCCCAAGACGATGGGCGGATACAACATTGCCGGACTCCCCGTAAAGTTGAATCTGCGGCTGGACTTTGGCGGGAACGCGCCGTTGCGGGTCTTTTCGGACGGTTCGCTGGTGGAAATGACCCTTCGGAGCACACAGCAACCGATTCTTCTGACCTCCAGCGCGCAACCGGGAAAGAAGTTTCTGATTGCCGCTTACGCTCCCAATGCCGCGCGGATAACCGCCCGGATAGAAGTAGATTATCCCGTCACAAAGTCCAACCCTCAAACCATGCTGGAGGAAATCTTGGCAGTACAGGCATTGTCAGGAGGATTTCCCGAGGGGCGACCGGAGCGGGAATCGCAACTGGCCGCCGCCGTTAAGGCCATCGATTTTGGTTCGCTTTATCGGGGCGACCAAAAACGCTTTGACCTATCGCTCGCTTTGGCCGACCGGAAAATGCAGCCGCTGGCCGCCTGGATGAAACAGTTCACCATCCGCGCGGTGGGAAATTCCCACATTGACCTGGCCTGGCTTTGGCCGTGGGAAGAAGCGCTGGAGGTGGCGCGCGACACCTTTGGAACGGTTCTGGAACTGATGGATGAATACCCCGGACTGATCTATGCGCAGTCAAGCGCCCAGGATTTTCTGTGGCTCGAAAGGTACTATACGCCCGAGTTCGAAGAAATTCAGCGGCGCGTGAAGGACGGGCGGTGGGAGCTGGTCGGCGGCATGTGGTGCGAACCCGACCTCAACATGCCGTGCGGCGAATCCCTGGTGCGCCAGCTTTTGACCGGCAAGAAGTATTTCCAGAAGAAATTCGGCGTCGACGTCAAGATCGGGTGGAATCCGGATTCCTTCGGTTACAGCTGGCAACTGGCGCAGATTTATAAGCGGTCCGGAGTCGATTACTTTGTGACGCAGAAAATCGGATGGGACGATACAACCCGGTTTCCGCACAAGCTGTTCTGGTGGGAGTCGCCCGACGGCAGCCGGGTGCTGACTTATTTCCCTCACGGCTACGGCAATCGCATCAATCCCGTCCAGTGTTCCGAATATATCGCTGAAGATACGCCGTTGTGCTCCGGCTATCGCGAACAGATGCTGCTGTTCGGGGTCGGCGACCACGGAGGCGGTCCAACGCGGGAAATGCTTGATGCCGCCAAGCGCTGGCAGGCATCACCCCAAGCGGCCTTTCCAAATTTCAAGTTCAGCACCGCCCAGGAGTTCTTCAATGACGTCGAAAGCAACGCTGCCAAACTGAACCTTCCCGTCTGGAAAGACGAGCTCTACCTCCAGTACCACCGCGGCACCTATACGACCCAGGCGGACAGCAAAAAACGAATGCGCCGCACCGAAGAGTTGCTGCTCAACTCGGAAAAGTTCTGTTCGCTGGCCATGCTGACGGGCCGCTTGTACCCGCAAAGGAAATTTGTAGATAGCTGGCGCCGGCTGTGTTTTGAGCAGTTCCATGACCAGATGGCAGGCTCGGGCATCCACATTATTTACCACGATGAGGCCGAGAGCATGGAGTTCGTGAGGGATGCGCTTACCCCGGAGATGAACGCTTCGTTTAGACACCTGGCCGCGCCGACGGATACGCGGGGCCCGGGCATGCCGGTGATGGTCTTCAACCCGCTCAGCTGGGAGCGCACCGACGTAACGGAAGTGGAGATTCAATTCCCCTCGTCCGTGGCGAAAATTGAAGTTCGTGACCCGCAGGGGCGCGTGATCCCGTCGGCGGAAATCTCCCGCGACGAGGACATTCATTCCGTCAAGGTCCGCTTTCTTGCGCGGGCGGTTCCTGCCATGGGATACAAAGTGTTCCACGTCATCTCTACTCCGCATCCCTTTGATTCCGGCTCGACGCTGAAAGTGAACGGACTTGCGATGGAGAATGAGTTTATCCGCGTCGAGATTGATCCCAAGACCGGCTGCGTCAGCAGCCTGTTCAGCAAAAAAAATGGGGAAAATATTCTCCGACCGGGAGGTTGCGGAAACCTGCTCGAGACGTTTGTGGACAAGCCTAAAGAATATGACGCCTGGAATATCGGCTGGCCGTACGAGCAAACCAAGAAAGAACTCCTGGATGCGGAGGAAGTTACGCTTGTTGAAAACACCTCCGTGCGTGCTGTTGTTCGCGTAAAGAAGCGCTTTCAGAAATCTTCTTTTGTCCAGGATATCTGTGTTTATCCGGAAGTTGCTCGCGTTGACGTCCACATGCACGCTGACTGGCATGAGCAGCACGTTATGTTAAAGGTGGCTTTCCCGCTGGCGATTGCTCCCCTCAACGCAACCTACGAAATCCCTTATGGGACGATTGAGCGCCCCGCGATTCCGCACGTGCCGGGAAAGCCGCCCGTACCCTTCACCGAGGCGACTGAGATCGGAAAGCGGCTGCAAAAATACGATCCGTTGCTTGCCCAGGAAGCGGAATTTGAAGTCTGCGCGCAGCGCTGGGGCGATCTTTCGGAGAACGGCCGGGGCTTCAGCCTGCTCAACAATTGTAAGTACGGTTACGATACCGTTGAAAAAGGGACCCTGCGCCTGACGCTGTTGCGGTCTCCGATTTCACCCGTGCCGGCCAGTGACCCGAATGATCTTTACGCTGACCAGGGCCCGCATGATTTTACTTACTCGATGTATCCGCACGCCGGCGGTTGGCGGGAAGCCAACACGGAGCTTCGCGGGTATGAGTTGAATTACCCGCTGCACACCTTCTCTTCCGAGGTTCACGAGGGATCGCTGCCTGCCGCTTACTCATTTGTCCAGATCGAGCCCAGGAATGTCATTTTGACCGCCCTCAAGAAGGCCGAAGACGATAATTCACTTATCTTCCGTTTTTTTGAATTTGAAGGGCGGGCTTCTCAGGTGCGGCTGACGTTGCCCGAGGCAGGAAGCCGGGCCGTGGAGACCAACCTGATGGAAAAAGAAGAGCAGCCTCTTTCCCTGCATTCCGGCGGGAAGGAGATCCTGATGTCGATCATGCCCTACGAGATCAAGTCCGTTAAAGTCGAATTCCCGAATGCGGCCGGCCCCGAGCCTCCCCGGCGAGTCTGAGTGTGGAAAGCGGAGTTGGAACCTTCCGTCCCGATATCAATCGATTCGGTAACGGGACCTAGTGGCGTGACCGGAACACTTCCGGCCAGGGAATGGACATCCGTTTTGCGGTTGGTGCTCTATGAGTCCTCGAAAACCACCCAAGCGAAACCCCTTTTCCGTCTCCAAAGAGGTCAAACGCCGGGCGCGAGAGCAGGTGGGTTCTCCTCCACCCAGCCAACGCCACGAAAACCGGCGAAAGAAGCCTCCAAAACACAAGAAGCTCGAAGAAATTGAGGAGTTCGGCTAGCGGAGAGTTGGCGAGAACAGGTTCGAACCCATCAGCAAAACCCCGAACTTGTCTAATGGATATGCTTGATTTTCCTCTGCATGTAATCCATCAAGAGATATTGGCCAAGCGTGTAAGGCGTGGTGAAGTAAGCTTTGCCGCGGCAGATTTCCGTGACTTTCTGGACAAAGTTCATCAAGCCATAGTCGGAAGCCAGCATGAAAGTATTGATGAGAATTCCGTTGCGCCGGCAGCGGGCCACTTCATGCAGCGTTTCCGAGACCACCAGGGGATCAAGGCCGAAAGCATTTTTGTATATCCGGCCGTCTTCGAGCGTTAGAGCGGAAGGCTTGCCGTCGGTGATCATAACGATCTGCCGCATGTCCTTCTTTTGCCGTGACAAGATGCGCTGCGCCAGGCGTAATCCCTCACGTGTGTTGGTGTAGTAAGGACCCACCTTGACTCTGGCCAGTCCCTGGAGGGGAATCTCTTCTGCTGAATCGTGGAACAGCACCATGTGGAGGCTGTCGCCGGCAAATTGCGTTCGGATCAAGTGGGTCAGCGCCAGCGCCACTTTCTTTGCGGGCGTAAAACGGTCTTCACCGTAAAGGATCATGCTGTGGCTGCAATCGAGCATCAGAACCGTCGCGCAGGAGCTTTGGTATTCACACTGGCGTACTTGGAGGTCCTGGTATTCGAGATCGAGCGGCAGGGTCAGGCCGTTGCGCTTGATCGCGGAGAGCAATGTGGAGTTGACATCAAGGTTCAGTGTGTCGCCAAACTCATAGCGACGGCTTGATCCGCCGGATTCGACGCCCGTCGCCAGTTCGCGCGTATCGTGCCGTCCAAAACTCGATTTGCCGAGCGAACCGAGAAGATCCTTCAGGGTCTTATAACCGAGGAAGTCGAGAGCTTTGTCCGTGATTTCGAACTTCGCCTCGCCTAGAGACTCTCTTGCCTGGCCCTGCCAGGGCGGGCCGATGGCGCCTTGCTGGGGCTGCTCGATTGAGACGTAACCCTCGTTGGCCAGTCGTTCGAGCAGCTGGTCGAGGGCTTGGGACAGGCGGGAATTCTCCGGATTTTGCAGCATCTCTTCCAGCATCTCCGGAGGTATTTTCCCCTGCCGCTCCAAAGCCTCCAGAAGAGCCTGGCGCAACTGATCCATGGTCCGTTCGGAGTCCATTTCGTAGACGCCGTAATATTGATTGAAGAATCCGCTATCGAGCAGGAAGTCCTGCAAGAGCTGCATCAGATCTTCTGCACTCAGGCCGTCGAAGGGGTCCGCAACGTATTTGCCGTACTTGATGAACTTCATCGGATGGCGCCGTCCCCGTCTTGCGAAAATAGCGCGGCCGGGTTCTTAGTTGAGTGAACGCCGGCGCGGGCTGAGTCTTTCCGCTTCCTCGTCCAGCGTCTCCGTATTCTGGCGCTTGACGAAGTAACCGAGTTCCTCGTTGCGGCTGATTTTCTTCAGCGCGTAAAGCCCCTCCAAGATGAATTCGGCGCCGGAAACCAGCAACGCGGGATCGTCTTTGGCCTTGAAGCCGAGCCTATGAGTCATTTCTAGAAGACCCTGGATTTTTTTGAATTGTGAATAGAGTTCACTGGTGGAACTGTCGTCATGATATTTCAAAGTTCCACCCAGCTCAAACCATTGGACCAAGGGATGCATCGGCACGTTGTCGAAATGTTTCTTGAAGACGCGCGCGGTCGCCTGCCGGATGACATCGCGGGCCACGTTTTCAGCGCCGCGCAACTCCCCTTCGTATTCGAGTTCAAACTTGCCGGTTAGTGATGTCAGCCCTGCGTAAATGTCGGATGGCCGCGGGGCGGCCAGTTTCTCGCCCTTGACGAGGGCGCGGCGCTCGGCGTTCGAAATCACGTTCTCAAGGCAGGTGATCGGCATGCGCTGGCTGACGCCGCTTCGCTTGTCAATCTTCTTTTCCTCACGCGCCTCGAAGGCGACCGTCTCGATCATTTCCCGGATAAACTCCGGAACCACCAGGTGAATTGCGCCGCCTCGTTCGCTCCAGGCTTCTTGCGCGGTGATGGCGATTCCGTGTTCGAGCGTTGAGGGATAATGGGTGCGGACTTCCGATCCGATTCGGTCTTTCAGCGGAGTAATAATTTTGCCTCGGGCCGTGTAGTCTTCCGGGTTAGCGGTGAACACCAGTTCCACGTCCATGGGCAGGCGTACCGGGTAACCCTTAATTTGAACGTCGCCTTCCTGCATGATGTTGAATAGCCCAACTTGAATCTTTCCGGCCAAGTCCGGCAGTTCATTAATGGCGAAAATGCCCCGATTGGCGCGAGGGAGCAGGCCGTAATGGATGGTCAGCTCGCTCGATAGCGCATGCCCGCCCCGGGCGGCTTTGATGGGGTCCAGGTCGCCGATGATATCTGCGATGGTCACGTCGGGAGTCGCCAGCTTCTCCACATAGCGTTGCTCGCGGGGCAGATAGTCGATGGGCGTCTGGTCCCCGGATGTGGCCATGAGTTCGTGGCAGGCGCGGCAGATCGGTTTCAAGGGATCGTCGTTGATTTCACACCCCGCCACAAAAGGAACTTCTTCATCGAGGAGTGAAACCAGGGAACGCAGGATGCGGCTCTTGGCCTGGCCCCTCAGCCCCAGCAAAATAAAGTTGTGCCGCGAAAGAATGGCGTTCGAGATCTGCGGAATGACTGTGTCTTCAAATCCTACGATGCCGGGAAAGATGACCTCGCCATAATGAAGCTTACGGATGAGATTGGCTCGCATCTCATCCTTTACGCTCCGGCTGCGGTAACTGGATTGCCTGAGTTCACCCAAAGTCTTAGGTTTTGACATAGCCCCTCTTCCCCTGATTATACGCGCGTCATTTGAACGAACTCAACGGGGGATCTAAAAGCGCTGAGCTACGCCCGATGAATGGCGAAACGCCCCCGGCAAAGATCGGGCCAATCAGGGCTTTTCGGGCCTTATTCCATCCTGAGGGGAGCAAAACCGACTCACTCAAAAATACAGCAGCACCGCGGATTGCCTGCCCCAAAAGCGAATGCCCAGGCCCGTGCTGAGCGTGGCATTGTTTTTGTGATTGTTCGGCAGAGGATTGCTGAGGTAAAAATCCACGAAGCTCACGGAAAAAGAGAGCCGCTGGGTCAAAGGGACGGCAAGCGCCGTGCTGGTGTCGAACCGATACTCGCCAGTCCGGGTAAGGTTGGGATAAAAACTGATTGCATGGATAACGTTCACCCACTTGGTCACTTTTGCGGTGATCTTGTCTCCTACCAGAGCTTCAGCGCTGTTCTGGAGCAGGCTGGTGCCGGGCGGGAGCGGGAAAGCGCTGGTGTTTTCAAGGTTCGTTCGAACGTAGGTCAAGCCGCCCAGCACGCTGACATCGATCTTGGGGCGATGCAGGATGTCCCGGCCAAAGCCGCCGCCGTAGGTCTGGCGGAGTTTGATTCCCTGCGGCTGGATGTAATCGTACTGTGCGATGGCGAAGAGGAAATTTTTGTTTTCGAACAAACGGTCCTGGCGAAGGCCGCTGCTGAAGGTGTTGGAAGTGATCTCGGCGGATGAACTTGAGGACTTTGCATGCGAAAAAAGGGCGGTCAGGGAAAAGTTGCTTCTCCACTTTACGGGCAGGCCGGGAATCTTCGGCTGGAGGCGCGTGGCGTTTATATTGGCGGTGAGGCTGCGCGCCTGGGTATCGCCTGTGATCAGGCTATAACCCAGGTTTGTCATACCGGTCCATTCCTGCCAGGGCTTGGCGTGGATGGTTTTTTGGAGTTTAGCGAAATTCTTTTCGGGATAGGCCGCAAGAAAATGTTCAACGGGCTGCGCCCCGGCGGGTGTGCTCGGAACCACTTGCCACTTTCCTTGGGGAGTGACTTCAAGTGTTCCTTGCACCGTTGAATCCTTGGGGAGCAAAACGACGGCTGGAGTTGTCGTTTCAAAGGATTCGATCTTGCTCACATCCACGGTGATTTCACCCACCACGTCGGATTTGAACAGAAGGCTTCCACCCACAACTCGCTCCCAAGTTCCGTTGAGGACGTCGCCATTCTTCAGGCGGAGGACGTCGGCGTGAACGGAAATAGCCCATCCGAAAAACAGCATGAGGAAAAAGATGCACTCGCGCATAGGGGTGTAACTCCTGATATTGGAATTTCGCTCTCCTCCCGTGCTTTTGCCTCCGGGCGCTCGCCGGCCGTTTGTTTGTAACGTTCTTCTATATGCAGGGGCACAACGCCATCGGGCGGAAACGCAACCTTAAGCGGAAAGACAGGAAGCAGCAGACCCTTTATCGTGGCCTCTTCTTCTGCCCGCCCCGCCGGGCCGACAATCATGCCAGGCCACGCCTTCTGGTGCGCCGGCCAGAAAGCATCAAGATGCAACTGATTCTAGCACGAGTGCGCCTGAGCGCTTTGCGATTTGGCCTGCCCGAATGACGGGGATCAGCCTGGACTCTCATGTATAATAGTGGCCTGCTGGCGGGTAAAAAGGCGAAGCCCCGCGTAGAGGCGCATTTGGGCCAAGATCAAGAGAATCGGGAGCAGCAATGTCTACAGCAACAACCACTTCCCCGGATGTTTTGTCGGGATACGAGCCGGTGATCGGGCTGGAGGTCCACGTTCAGCTTTCGACCCGGTCTAAGATCTTCTGCTCGTGCTCGACGCACTTTGGTGATCCTCCGAACCAGAATACCTGTCCGGTCTGTTTGGGACTACCGGGCGCGCTGCCGGTCCTGAACCGCGACGCCGTAGCCATGGCCATGAAGGCAGCGCTGGCGCTCAATTGCGCCATCAATCCTCACTCCCGCTTTGCGCGTAAGAACTACTTTTACCCCGACCTGCCCAAAGGGTATCAAATCTCCCAGTATGATGAGCCGCTCGCCGAACATGGCTGGGTGGACATCTCAGTGGATGGCGGCTTAAAACGGGTGGGAGTTACCCGCGTGCACATGGAAGAAGACGCCGGCAAGTCTCTCCATGAGGGATTCCCGGATTCCGATGAAAAGACCTACATCGACCTTAACCGTTCCGGGGTGCCGCTGATTGAAATTGTCAGCGAGCCGGAGTTGCGCTCGCCGGAGGAAGCGTACGATTATCTGACTCGCCTGAAGACCCTGATGCTCTATCTGGAAGTTTCTGACTGCAACATGGAAGAAGGCAGCTTGAGGGTGGACGCCAACGTCAGCGTGCGCAGAAGAGGGGCGACGGAATTTGGAACCAAGACGGAGGTGAAAAACCTTAATTCTTTCCGGTTCCTTCAAAGGGCGCTGGCCTATGAAGTGGGAAGGCAAATTGAAGTGCTGGAAAGCGGCGGCGAAATCCAGCAGGAGACGCGGTTGTTC
>JAJYHU010000423.1 GCA_021784615.1 Acidobacteriota bacterium
TCTCGGCGAAGGGGCGGGGGCTGCCGACCGCGAACTGCTGAACGGTAACTTGCGGATCGGGCAGCGTAGAAACCTGCGACGGAACTTGCTCGGCGGCTTGCCAGGCTCGAAGCGCCGCGATGACCCGGGGATTCTTTTGCTGGGCTTCGGTGACCAGTTTTACGAGCGGAGTGGCGGGGATCGAGGAATCCTGCGCCTGTTCCTGAAGGCCCGCTGAACCAAGGGTTGCCGTGGGCTGCTGACCGGCTGCGGCTAGCGACCGAGCCACAAGAAACGAAAAGACTAGCACGCCTGCGGCTCTGCGGCAACCCATTCGCCGGATCGTCATGTTCGAGTGTTTGAGAGGGTTCATCGGTGCGCTCCTTCCTTTGGGTCAAGACCGTTCAGGTCGCCCGCGTACACGTCGTTCCAGAGGCGGTCAAAGAGTTCCTTGGTCATAGGCTGCTTGAGTTCAAAGGTAAAAGTTTCGCGGTAGCCTCCGACGCGGAAGTGGTAGGGGTCGGGATTGGCGATCGTCTGGATATCCTGCCAGCGCCAGCTCCGTGCGCCGCGGCCGCCTTGTGTTACGTAATCAATGCCGGAATTGCGAAAGCGCAGGATGCCGTTGGTGCCACCCGCGCGCGTCCGGTGGCGGGCTGCAAGCGTGGCAAAGGCGGGGGCGCTGGCGTTGGGGTCGGCATCCTTTACGGGCTTGCCGACGCGCCGCGCAAGCTGTGCAGCAACTTCGGGCGGCACGGCGAACTTGATGTCAAAACGGAAACTGCGTTCTCCGTGGAGGCGCCACTTGCGGTTTTGGTAGCCAGTGAGATTGAACTCGCGCGGCGAGAGCTTAAAGGTTTGAATTTCCTCAAAAGGCCAAAATCGCCGCTTGCCCTTCACCGCCTGAAATTCAACTCCGCGGTTGCTGAACGCGATCGTTCCTGAAGTTTTCTTCAAGCCATGGCGCCAGCGGGCAGGGGACTGCCAGTTGAGAGTCGCGGCGGTTTCCGCTGTGGGTTGCGCGACCGGCTCGACAGCCGCTTGCAACGGGTTCGGAGCGAGCGCAGCAGACAGCGCCAGAACCGCCAGCGCCAGATTTAAATGAATGCGACGAAACCGACCAATCATGTTGTCCTCCTGTGGTGCTTCTAGGTCGTGCCTTGGGAATTGTGCCGCGGCGATAGAGATGGGCGACGAGCGCGCGGAAAACCTGCCGCGTACTTCCAGTCTAGCGCCTAAAAGATTACATTCAAGACACTTACAGCGGGGGCGCTAAATCAGGAAGGTTGTGTTGAGGACGTAGAGTTTGGGTGGCGATAGGGCCGTGGCGCGCACATCGGAGCAATCGGCTTGATTTCCCAGTTGCAGGAGCAAGGCCGGTTTAAAACTCCTGGCCGGAGTCACGGCAAAAGTGGGTGGGGTGATTTTGAATGGAGCGCTTGCCGTGAGAGACGGAATTGACGGCGTGTCCAGGCGGCAGCAGGTGCAAGGCGGCAGGCTGGCGGCCGCGTCAGAACTCTTGCAGCACGCGTTCTTGGGGCTGACGCTGGCGTCCACAACGCAGATGCCCGCCATCATCTGGGTGAGAAGAACGATTGTCGCGATCCATCGCCGCATGGGGGCTCTCTTCAGGCGGATTGTAGCATCCTCTCGCATCGTCCAACAACTCTTTTAACACCCGCGCAAATACGGCGCTGTGATCTCCATCACATAAGAAGGGCTGTGCGGAAAAAATCGCCGCTATTCGGGGCAGAATAGCAAACCGATAACCCGAAAGTTTCAGCATGCGGCGGGCGCGCCCGGCTTCGTCAATCGAAGATGACGCTCTTGTTGCCGTAGCAGAGGATGCGGTGGTCCATGTGCCACCTGACGGCACGGGCCAGAACCATCCGTTCGAGGTCGCGGCCTTTCTGTGTGAGATCTTCCACCTGGTCGCGGTGCGAAATGCGGACAACGTCCTGCTCAATGATGGGTCCGTCGTCCAGCACCTCGGTGACGTAATGCGAGGTTGCGCCGATCAGCTTGACGCCTCTCTCAAAGGCGGCGCGATAGGGTTGCGCTCCGCTGAAGGCCGGCAAAAACGAGTGGTGCACGTTGATAATCCGACGCGGATAGGCTGATACAAAATCCCCGGAGAGGACTTGCATGTAGCGAGCCAGCACCACCAGGTCGACCGAGTGCTGCCGGAGCAGTTCCACCTGAGCGCTCTCAGCCTCCTGCTTGTGGCCCTTTTCCACCGGGACGTGATGATAGGGAATTCCGTAATGCCCTGCGACAACCTGGGCGTCAGGATGATTGCTGATGATCAGGGGGATTTTGCATTTCAATTCGCCGATTTGATGGCGGTAAAGCAGGTCAACCAGGCAATGCTGATATTTGGAGACAAAGATGGCGACGCTTGGAATATCCCGGGATAATTCCAACTGCCAGTCGATCTGGAAATCGCGGGCGATGGGTTCAAATTGCTCCTGGAAACTTTTGCGGTCCAGATCAAAGTCCTTCAGGTCCCATTCGATGCGCATAAAAAACAAGCCGCGTTTGTTGTCCTGATGCTGATCAGCGTGCAGGACGTTTCCTCCATGCAGATAGATGAAATCAGCGATGGCCGCCAAAATGCCTTTGCGGTCAGGACAATCGACTAATAAGACTGCGGTTTCAAAAACAGAGTCGGTTTCGGGCATGTAGTTCGGCTTCCTCCTTGCCTTACCAAGAGTTCGCGCAGTGTGCGGATTGGCGCTCGA